>DASXMJ010000064.1 GCA_036495685.1 Candidatus Binataceae bacterium
CTCGCGCGCGAAATGGGAGCGCTTGTATCGGGCCGCCAGGTGTCATCGGCCAAGTCCTGGCTTTCCTATCCTGGCGTGGATCGCCGCGCCAGGATCCTGCCGGCCCAAGCCGAACCGCCGCAGACGATGATTTCCCCTGTCGAAGCATCGGCGCGCTACCTCATGCATCTGCGCGACGCCTGGAACGGTGCAATGGGGACTGACGTAGAAACGCGTTTTGAGCATCAGGAAATCGTCCTAACCGTGCCGGCTTCGTTCGATGAGGATGCGCGTGAGCTGACGGTTGAAGCTGCTCGCCGTGCCGGGCTCGATAAACTCACTCTGCTCGAAGAACCGTTGGCCGCGTTTTATGCCTGGATCGCAGCAAATCGACACGCGCAGTCGGCAGATGGTGAAAACCTCCGTGATGGCGAACTGATTCTGATCTGCGATATCGGCGGTGGCACGACCGACTTCAGTCTAGTGAACGTCCGGTTGGTTAATGGCGAGTGCCAGTTTGAGCGGACCGCCATCGGTGAGCACCTTCTGCTCGGCGGTGACAATCTCGATTTCGCCCTCGCCCGCCGCGTGGAAGAGAAGCTTAACGACATCAAGCTCACGTTGCGACAACGTTATGCGTTACGTCGAGTCTGTTGTGGCACGAAAGAACGCCTGCTGGGTGATTCATCCCTGGAGAGCATGGCGGTCACGATCTTGGGCAGCGGCCGTGCCGTCGTCGGACAAATGCTCAGCGTCGACCTGACGCGCGAGGAGGTCCTCCAGATTTTGATCACCGGATTCCTGCCAATCACTGCGCCTGATGAGATGCCGGCACGCGTCCGACCAGCGGCGCTGCGCGAACTTGGCCTGCCGTACGCCAGCGATCCCGCCATCACCAAGCACCTTGCTGCTTTCCTGACGCAAGCGGCTGTTGCCATGAACGGTTCGACTGCAAACCGTCGAATGGCTCGCCCCGATGCGGTCCTTTTCAATGGCGGCTTCTGTGCGCCGGCGGTGACTCGCGAGAGGATTGTCGAGGCGATTTCCGCATGGTTCGATAGAGCCCAAAGCGGCTGGCGGCCCCAGCTCCTCAACAACGAGGCGGTAGATAGTGCGGTTGCCCGGGGTGCGGTTTACTACGGCCGTGTACGGCGCGGCACTGGTTTGCGCGTCAGGGCAGGCAGCGCGCGCACGTACTATATCGCCTTGCCCTCGGATAGTGGTCTGCAGGGCATCTGTGTTTTGCCTGTCGGAGCCGAAGAGGGCACCACACTTCCGCTGCTTGACCATGAATTCTCGGTACTGGCTAACCGCCCTGTGTCGTTCACACTCTACAGTTCGCACACGCGGCACGATGCGCACGGCGAAGTCGTTGCGTTGGACGAAGAGAACGTACATCGTCATGCTCCGCTGGTGACCTTATTGCGCTACGGCAAGAAATTGCGCGAAGTGTACCTGATTGTGCGTCTCAGAGTCAGTTTCACGGAGGTTGGCACGCTCGAAGTCTGGTGTGAGGCGCGCGACACGCTGCATCGCTGGCGGCTGCAATTCGAGCTGCGCGGCGAAGAGACACAAGCGCAGCACCTCGATACTGCGAAACCACATCCCGTGCCGACACGTTCATCGACCGTTACGACTTCCGATGCGACTGTTGAATCCGCTGCGCAACTGATCCGCAGTGTTTTTGGGGGTCCCGCTGCTGGCGACACTCTGGCGCCCGACACTCTTGCAAGTCAAATGGAAGCGGTGCTCGGTGCGAAAAGGGACTCGTGGCCAATCTCGGCAATTCGCCAGTTCGGCGATGTGCTCATCGAGATTGCCGCCGGACGCAAAGAGTCTCCGCGCCATGAGGTACGTTGGCTCAATCTTTACGGCTGGTGTTCGCGCCCCGGGTTCGGTGTACCTGGTGATGATGCACGCATGAATGATCTGCGGAGAATCGCGTTGAACAAACTCCTCTTTGCGGACGATCTGCAATGTCAGGTCGAAATGCTGGTGCTGTTGCGTCGCATTGCAGGCGGCATCAATGCCAGCGAGCAGCAGGCGCTCTATCGCACGCACGCCAGTCACGCCGTCCGCAAGAAGAGGGGCCGCGTGAACCGGCAACTCGAGTACGAGGAGTGGCGCCTGCTTGCGAGCCTTGAGCACCTGCTAGGCAGCACCCGTGCTTTGCTTGGCAATGAGCTGGTAACAAAAATCAAAAAAGAACCTGAAAATGCAATTTGGCTTTGGTCGCTCGGCCGACTGGGCGCCCGCATCCCGCTGTATGGGCCGCCGCACTGTGTCGTGGCAGCTGAAATTGCCGGCGGGTGGCTGAAAGCCCTGCTGGACCTTTCCCCCTTCACGGCGATAACGGGTTCCTCTATCGTACTGATCGCGAGGCGCACCAACGATCGCTCGCGTGACATCGATGATGCGATTCGCGAGCAGGCAATCTCCCGCTTGATGGCTCTTGGGATGGCCGAAGAGAGTATCCAGCTTCTCTCAAAATACGTCCCGCCCGAACGGGCGGACGCGGTCCGCAGCTTCGGAGAAGCTTTGCCACCCGGGTTGCAAGTTGTCACTTCTTCGAACTGCTTGCTCTCGTTACCCGCGTTCCACAGCCCTGGTCCAACTTTTTTGGAACCGGCGTGAGTAGAAGGTACCAATCAAACTGACATCGGCCAGACGCAAAGTCGCCGCCATTTTTCCTCTGCTCGATTTCTATTTTCGAAAAAGACCCAGACAAATAAAGTTGGCTTATTTAACCTTTTGGCCGGGAGGCGAACGGCCGGTTTCGTCAAGTTGTATTGTGCTTATTTGCGTCCCCGACACCGCGGGTGTTGAGGATGCTAACCAAATCGCCTATGAAGGAGGCAACGTGGCTAATCGTCACAGTAGCATCTCCACATGGACGGCTGCTGGTCATGGCTTCATCCGAGCCGCCGTCGCAGAGCGATTTGCATGCCAAGGTGCAGCATTTGCCGTTGGGCCGCGCGCTTCAGGAATACGCAGGAGCCAGACCGCCGTCATCCTCGTCTCTTATATCAACAAGTTGCGTCTCGAAAAGAAAGACATCCGAACGGCGACGCGCGAGGCCTCGCTGCTGCGCCTGCGGCCCATCATGATGACCGCCCTGGTCGCTTGTCTGGGATCTTGCATTGGGGACAGGTCGATTACCTGGAAGCCAATTCCCGAGCCGCGCCTAAAGCCGGCCGTACCGCTTTCGCGATTCTCAAGCTCATGTACAAGGAGCGGTACGAAGCGATGGAGAAGGCCTGGCGCGTAC
>DASXMJ010000065.1 GCA_036495685.1 Candidatus Binataceae bacterium
GAGGGACGCCAGACTTTGTTCCGGCGTCCGACTGTCCACCATTCAGAAACCTCAATCGAACCCGGACTCGGGCCCGACGCAAACCATGACCCATAGGAGCCGAAAGAACCAAATAATACCGAGAGTTTCAGTAAGCGCTCATCGCTCGGCGTACGTCGCGATTGTCCTGATTTGTGCAGCCGGTGCCAAACCCGAGCCAAACCGTCCCGCCTCAGTGAAGCGTGGGGGCGTTCCATCCGTCGCCATAAAGAATCTCTATTCCCAAGGCGGGACGGCGCCAGTTCGACCCAGGTCGCCTGCTCGCTGAGATCGTGCACGTCCCGACGAAGGGAGGGCGGGTGCAGCGAGTAGTCCGGCCTTGCGCTTGTCTTTGAATCTAAAGCTCTCACCATTGATATCGCGGAGTTCTGCGACGACGGCTATTTGCGTGAGCGAGTCGCGACCGAAGGACGCACCCGCGCTCGATGACGATCCAACCAAGCGATCGTGCGCCGGTTCGCAGTCAGTCGGCGCCGAAAAGATATGGTTTAGGTCTCTTCTGCGTCAATTGAAGAAGAGAGGTCGCTATCCTCACCATCCCGGACAGACAGCTTCTTGAGCCGACGACCGATTTTCGTCCGGTCTCCATTTTGATACCTGTGAAGGGCAAGCGGGAGGAGGCCGTTCCTGTCTACCAAAGAAAACCGCACTGCGTCGATGCGGGTGTTAAGGCCTGCCGGATCAGCGGAAAGTCGAGAGCGAGCGAAGCGGTTTGCCGGCCGCGAGCATGAACTAGCCGAAATTCGCTCCGCGATAGATGACGCATTGGCCGGTCTTGGTCGGCTGGTGCTGTTCAGTGGAGAGCCGGGTATCGGCAAGACCTGCCTTGCCGATGAGGCGGCGGCACTGGCGGAGTCTCGTGGGATGCGCGTGCAATGGGGGCGATGCTGGGAGGGCGGCGGGGTACCGGCGTATTGGCCATGGATCCAGGTCCTCCGGGGGTTGTTAGACACCTCAGACCGATTGCCGACACGTCCGCCCGAACTGGCCAGACTGCTGCAAGAGTCTGCACCCGAGACGTCTGAGGTAACGACACCATCCTCCAATCCCGAGCAGGCGCGATTTCGACTGTTCGATGCGGTGGCGACGATGCTCAAGGAGTTGTCGCGGTTGCCTCCACTGATGATCGTGCTGGATGACCTGCATGAATCCGATGTGGCCTCGATGCAGTTGCTCAGATTCGTCGCGCGCGAATTGCACGACACGCATCTCCTGCTAGTAGGCGCTTACCGCGATGCCGAGATGCACCGCTCGCCGGCGTTGTCCGCGGTAATCGCAGAAATCCTGCGGGACGGACATCAGTTGCCGATTTCCGGACTGGTCCACACCGAAGTCGCGAAGATGGTTGAGACACTCGCGGGCCAGATTCCGACCGCTACCTTCGTGAGCGACCTGCACCGCGCGACCGCCGGCAATCCGTTGTTTGTCGACGGAATCATTCGTGTGCTGCTCGCGGAGGGCAAACTCAAGGAGCTGGAGCGTCTCGATTTGAGCACGTTGGAGCTGCCTGAAAACCTCCGAAGCGCGATTCGCAGGCGCATCGCGATGCTGACCCGGGAAGCGCATGATGCGCTGGTGGTGGCGGCGGCCATCGGGCAGGAGTTTGAATCGAGTCTCTTGGCCCAAGTCACGCAAGTCACTAATGACCGGCTGCTCGCTTTCATGCGCGAATGGATTGAAGCCGGTCTGGTCACGCGGATCGGGCAGTCGCGCTGCCGGTTTACGCATCCGCTTATTCGCGAGGCACTCTCTACCGAGACTGCTGATTCCGCCGAACTGCATCATCGAATTGCCGAGGCACTGGAACGAATCTACGCGGCCAATCTCGCGCCGCACCTCGCCGAAATAGCGCATCATTATCGGCTGAGCGGAGACACAGAGAAGGCGGTCGATTACTCAGTACGTGCGGGCGAAGCCGCCCTAAAAGTATTTGCCAATCACGAGGCCGCCGCTTTGTGGCGAACCGCGCTGGAGCTGATGGAACAAGGAGGAGCTTCTGCCGAGCAACGGGCAAAACATTTGCATCAACTCGGTCTCCTGATCTGGGGAAACCTGGACGTCGAGGGAAATAGATACTTGGAGAAGGCGCTGGCACTTTTCGAAGAACTGGGGGATTTGCAGAACGCTGCCCAGGTACACATCGCGCTGGGCGAGCATCGGTTGGTCGAGGGGCCGAGCTCAATCAAGGCCACCATGGACGTCGAACGGGCGTTCATGCATTACCGCGAGGCCGAAAAATTGCTCCGTGGAGGCCCAAGCCTGAAACGCTTGATTTTTCTTTATGCTGGCCTGGCTCGTGCGAGTTGGGAAGCCGCGCGAATGAAGGACGCATTTGACGCGTCGCATCGTGCGTTGGAGCTGGCTGAGCAAACCGGCAGCGCGAAGGGATGGTTTCAGGCCGCAGACGCTTACTGCTTTGTCCTCACCAATGTTGGCCGAATCGCTGAGGCGCGAGCTTTACTAGATCGAATTCGCACACGAGCGGAAAACGACGGCAGCGACTATGCTTCCGTCTGGGCTTTGAACACGGAAACATTTCATTACTTTTGGGGAGGCGATCAGTTTGCGGCCTTGAAGTGCTTGCGACGCCTCGCCGGCTGGCGCGGTCTTAGTGACAGCGTGCGTCACAACTTCTACGTGTGGCTGTTTCATTGTCTGGTATTAGCGGGAAATCTAAAAGAGGCACGGACGATAGCCGCGAAGCATGACTTTCCTCGAATGTTCACCCTTAATCTGGCGGTTCGCGAGGGGCTTTGGGAGGAGGCTCAGAGCGGATTTCAGGAAGCCCTCGACGTCGAACGCTATTCGGGCAACTGGGATATGAGCTCCCTGCATTTTATGCTTGGTTCGTTGAATCGAATTCGCGGACTTTCGGACGAAGCCGAGCTCCAACTGGAGCAGGGGATCGATTTGTGCGGGGGAGAGATATTGCACCTGGAACTTTCTTTGCGGACTGAACTGGTCCTCCTCTACGCCGATACGGGGCGGCCGGCTTCCGCGGCGCCGCATCTGGAACGGTCTCGGATGATCGTGGGCGGAGAAGATTGGCGATCGCAGTTCGGGCGGCTGTCCTGGGCCGAAGGGGCAATCGCCGGCGTGACGGGCAATCTCGCAGAGGCGGAGCACCAACTTGCCAAGGCCATCCGCATCTTCCATCGATACCATCGTCCGTTCGAAGAGGCGGAGTCCCGGTTCGACCTAGGGCGCGCGCGAATCGAGTCCGGCGACCCGAAGGGGCATGCTGAATTTGACGCGGCGATACGAATCTATCGCCGCATTGGCGCGGGACAAGCCTGGATCGACCGCGTCGAGGTCGAACGAGGGCGGATGGGAGCTGGTCAGGCCGACGGCTCCAAAGTCAATCAGGCGTCGCCCGAAGCGGAGTTTCGCAGAGAGGGCGAGTACTGGACGATCAGCTATTGCAGTGAAACTTTCAGAGTACAGGACTCCAAGGCGGTCCGGGTCATTGCGCACCTTCTGCGTAATCCGGGGCATCAGTTCCACGCCCGCGAATTGGCGGCGCTCGACAACCCGCCCTCTTCCGCCGATAACTCGCCGCGAGCACTGGATCGCTACGAAGCCGACGAGATTTCCGGCGACCTAGGCGATGCGGGACCCGGCCTTGATGGGCGGGCTCGCGCCGAGTATCGCGAGCATCTGAGCGAGGTGCGCTCCGCAATCGATGAGGCGGAGCGCAACAACGACATCGGACGCGCCGCTAAGCTGCGCGCCGAGGCGGACGCGCTGAGCTCGGAGATTGCCCGCGAGCTAGGGTTGCAGGGCCGCGAACGCAAACAATCTTCGCATTCGGAGCGCGCGCGCCTGGCGATCACCAAAAGCATCCACCGCGGGATCGATAAGATCCGCGAACTCAATCCAGCGCTGGGACGGCACCTCGCCAACTCCATCCGGACCGGGTACCTCTGCTCGTACACGCCGGACCCGGAAAATCAGGTAGTGTGGCGGCTCTGATCGATCTCTTCGCTTTCTAAATGACGCTCAACTGACGGCTCGCCTCAGCCCTCAGACTGAGCTGTTCCTATCTTTTCCAGCCATTTGTGCCGCGCCGGGGCACATTGTGCCCTGATTTGTCTCGCCTCTTCTTACAGAAAAGCTGACTCGCTGGGAGCCGGGAAAGGAAAGATCCATGAAGACACGGCCGCGGATGACCGCCTGGAAAAGCGATGCTTTATCTGCTGGTGGTCAATCTTAGTATCGTTCAGTTCACGAGTGCGCATGCTCAAGTCAAACCGGGTGAGCTAATCACCTACGAGAACGGAGCCAAAATCAAGGACCTCGTCTCGCCCGGAACCTACTACAAGGTCGATCATGGAATGAGCATGAAGATTCCCGCCAATTCATTGCACGCCGATGATGGCGCCCAACAATCGTCGAGATGGAGGAGTCAATCATGAGAACCAGAAGTGTCGTTCACAATCTAACCAAAAAATTGGACCATTCATTCCTAGCTCAGAGATACGTCGGGTCGAACAAATGGGGCGATCGATGAGAGCCCGATGCACAAAGTTCTTTTCAATCGTTCAGGTCGGATAGTGGGACGGTGTGACATTTGATGGAGGACAACTATGAGACGCATCCAGATTCTGATGTTGATTCTTTTCACCTGTTTTGTTTCAGCTGCCTGGTCGCAAGCGCACGCCGAAACAAAAGGGCAATTCACCACAATCGATGTTGCGGGCGCGGCTGCCACCCTAGCCTTCGCCAACAACCCCGGGGGGGCGATCGCAGGGACATACTTGGCTCCGCCCTACTATTCGTTTCAAGGCTTCCTGCGTGCTAAGGACGGCACCATTAGCACGTTCGATGCTCCGGACGCGGGCACGTTCTACCCCGAAGGCACCACTGGCCAAAGCATCAACCCGGCGGGGGCTATCGCGGGGAACTACACAGACGCGGGTAATGTGAATCACGGCTTTCTGCGTGATCCTG
>DASXMJ010000066.1 GCA_036495685.1 Candidatus Binataceae bacterium
ATACTTGCCATTTCAGATTCCTTTTTGGAGTCCCCCTTTGGCACCCCGCCGGTCGCCTTACACTATCTTACCAACCTTCAACGTCGCGCTATTGGACCAAAGTCTCATAAGCCCCGCTATCGGAGAGGGACAGCCCGAGTCCGCACACTCCTGCCATCCACTGGCAAGAACCTTCGTCGGCGTGGCACTTGTCTGGAAAAGCACCCGGCCGCGAATTCATGGTAGCGGAATCGAGACCCGCGGCGCGACGAAAAAGGTTTCCGCTAGGGCGCAGCCGCCCGTAGGGGTGAGGCTTCGGGCAGCGTCCAGGTCGAGCCGATTTCGCGCACTACGATGCGACTCGATTGATTGCCTGCCGCCCCAATCAGTCGGGTCAGAGGTTCCATCATCGGTTCGTTAGAGAGCTTGAACGTCCCCCAGTGAATCGGGATCAGGTACTTCGCCCCCGTCTGCAGGAACATCTGCCACACTTGCTCGGGATTGGCATGGTTCCAGATCCAGGGGTCATATGCGCCAATCGAAAAGGCGGCGACTTCCGGAGGGTTGTCAGCCAGGCTTGCAAAAATATCGGTGTTGGCGCTATCGCAGGCCAGCAGCATTCGGTGCCCGTCCTTTTCAAGCACGTAGCTATTGAAGCCGTAGTTGCGCCCGTAGGGCGGCCATCGCTTGCCCCAATGATTCGCTCCCATCGCGCTGATCTTGAGACCACGGACTTGCGTCTCCCCGCCCCAGCGAAGTTCTCGAACGTCCTCAAAGCCGATAGGCCTAAGCAGGCTGGAGCATTGGTCGCAGGCTACGACCACCAGGTCCTTGGGCAGCGCTTTGAGCGAGGGAAGGTCCAAATGGTCCATATGAGCGTGGGTGATAAGGAGCACGTCGATTCGTCCGAGCGCCGCCGGCGCTAGCGGCGCCGCCGTGTGTCGACGCGGGCCGATCGTGAAAATCGAGTCGAAAGAGAGTCCCACCTTGTCGAAGAAAGCGGGGTCGCTGAGAACTCGGACCCCGAAGTAGTTCATTAACAGGGTGGCATGGCCCAGGTAAGCGACGGTGAGCGCGTCGTCAGGCCACGTCGATGGCCGGGGAGTTGCCGCGATCGGAATCTGGTTGGGGTCCATGGCCCGAGCGTATGGGGTGACGATGCACGGCGCCAGAGCGAGCGTCAGCACCGCCACAGCCGTCGTCCGAAGAAGAGACCTTACTTCTCGGTCGGAAAACACGGCAACCGCGGAACCATCGTGTACCCATAGGTCGTGCCGTGCCATTGAAAGGTGCCGGCGGGTTCGCCGAATGCCTCGGTGACACTGGTCATGGCACGGCTGTTGTCGACGCTGTCGAGATTGTTTGGTGCGTAGGCGATGAACTGGGTTTTCTCGTAGTCGAGTTGATCGATGAGCGGCGGGGAAAACTGCAGCTTGCTGATTCTCGGCTTCGGTTCCCAACCATTCGCGGGCCCGGTCTTGCTCGGCACGATCATCCAACGGGGCTTCTCGGGATTGACCAGCCGCCATTGACGAGCTTCGATCACGTCTTGTTTGTTCTTTCTGACTTCCTCGATCTGCGGCGGCGCACCGACCAGCGCATCGCAGCGGTCTTGCTGATCTTCCAGTGCACCGGGAGTATGCCGGTCGGCGTTTTTTTCTCCTATCTGGACCCCCGCAATCTCTGCCGCCCCCGCTCCGTTTTGCAGCGCCGTCGTCGCCATCCCGGCAAGCCCGGGAATCGCGGCAGCCGCGCAGGCACCGAGCGCGAGGGGGAGTGCCGCCAGTGCTAGGCCCAGCGAGCAAGATCCCAAGCTCCTCAGCAGAAAGATTCGCGTCACGGTCTGCGCGCAGTGACGAGCGATGAGGTGAACGGCGGGCTAGGTAGCCTCTGCATCTTAGTATCGATAAAGCCTGCGGCGCTCAGCCATCCAGCGATTTCGTCAAAAGAATAGTCGCGTCCCCGCGTCGTGAGTAGCAAGTATAGCGAAAATACCGCCCCTGCGCGTGGGTCGGTCAGGTCACGATTCATTACGTGGTCCTTCAGCGCAATCAACCCCCCGGGTGCGATCGCATCGAAGCACTTGGCCATCAGGTGGGTGTTGTCAGCGTCCCGCTCGCTGTGAACGATGTTTGACATGAATACCGCATCGACAGGCCCCGGCAACGGGGCCTTCAGATAGTCCACTTCCAACAGCTCGATTCGCGCCGTCACTTCGGGTGCGCGCTCGGCGAGGATTCTGCGCGTGACCTTGAGGGTAGCCGGCAAATCCCAGACCGCGCCCCGGATCTTCAAGTGCTGCCTTAAGATCGCCGCGAGGTAAGTCCCGGGACCGCCGCCCAGATCCGCTATGGTGCGGATACCAGCTAGATCGAGATGGTCGGCGACCCATGCCGCGTCTCCACGCGCCCGCGTCAGGCTGTCCATCGCGCGGATAAATCGCTCCGTGTCCTCGGGCGCCGACTGAAACATGTCCGGCGATCGCGCCCACGCTCCACTGCGAATGGAATCCTCGAGCTTCGCCCAGTATGGGAAAATCGCTTCATCGAAAAGAATCATGCCGCCCAGGTATTCGGGCGACGACTTCACCAGATACCGGCCCGCCGCGGCGGAAAGCCGATAGTTCCCCACGTGTTTTTCGAGCAACCCGAGTGCCACCATCGCATTGGCGAGCAGCATCGTGGCACGCCGGTCGGTCCCTAAGGTATCGGCGATTCCGCTTTCGGCTTGCGATCCCTGCGCGAGCAGTTCAAAAATCCCGAGCTTAAGTGCGACCTGAATGGCGCGCGCTTCTGCGTGCGCGCCGGCCATCGCGGCCAGCTCCGCGAATTCCATTGGCAAGTGATCGGAGGCTAGCGGATGAAGTCCTCAGTTATGTAGGTTTTGCCGTCGTCAGACTGCGCAACCCCAACCCCGGTCTCGGTGAATTTGTCTGACAGCATCGTCGCGCGATGCTCCCTGCTGTTAAGCCATCCTTCGACCGCGCGTTCGGCCAGATGCTCTCGATCCCGATAGTCATCAGCGTAGATATTCTCACCGACCGCGGCGAACGAGATGTCCTCGCCCTTCAGGCGTTCCGCGGGGCCAATGCCGTCGGGACTCAAGTGCGCGAGATAGTGGCGCATCGCCATATCCAGGCTATGACCTCGCGCCACCACCGCAGCCCGTGCGGATATCTTGAGCGGTCTGAGGCCGGAACGGATGCGCTCGGCGTTGACCCGGTTCAGAACTGCGGATTCCTGATCGGTCAACCCTGTCGCCTGCTCGGGCGAGGGCGCTTCGGTCGATAGCATATAGATGCGCAGAATCGCGATGCTCATCAGGGAGAGCACCAGCAGCCCCATTCCAGCCTTGATCGCGCGGCGGCGCCGGACCACTCTGGGAGTGGGCATACGAATAATTTTGGCAGGACCTCGATTGTACCCCGACGTTCCGCGGCGAGTAGCCGATCTTCCGCTCATAGTGGAACCCGGCGAATGCGGTTTGAGTTATCAACCTACGCGAGTCGTTAATGTCTTAACAGCGCGAGCGCTGCGATCTCTCCACGGGCTTTGGTATCGCGAGAAAATGAGCTTGTCAACGCGAATTCGCTTCGTATCGGCTATCTTCCTCGGTTTGCTGCTTTTTTTCTCCGCCCACGCCCGGGCGGATAGTGGTGCAAACCGTAGGGGCAGCGATCTGACCGATGCGCTCCCGGCAGGCGCTTTGAACACCTCGCCGAGCCCCTACCTGCGTGAGGCTGCCGCCGGACCGATTCGATGGCAGCCCTGGGCTGAGACGACCTTGGCCCTGGCGCGCAGACTTAAACGCCCGCTGCTCATCGATATTGGCGCAGGCTGGTGCCATTGGTGCCACGTCATGGACGACACCACCTATGCGGATCCCCAAGTTGCGGTCAAACTAAACAGCAGCTTCGTCCCGGTCAAAGTCGACATGGATGTCCGGCCGGATATCGATTCCTTCTACCAGGACGCGGCCGCGCGTCTCACCGGCGCGGGTGGGTGGCCTCTCACCTGTTTTGCGACACCATCGGGAACGCTACTATATGCCGCCGGTTATCTGCCGCCTCTGCCGGAGCCAAACGGCGAGGCAACCTCGGCGATGCTACCGCTTCTTGAGCGCATCGCGTCGGCCTATCAGAAAGACCCCAACGCCGTGGAGCGGCAGGCCGCCGCGCTGGCAAAAAGGATTGCGCCGCAGGCGTTGCCCGCCGTCCCCACCGGCGGAAGTGACCAGGCTAGCTTGCGTAGAAAAATACTTGCCGCGCTGGCGACCTCGTACGACGAAACCTCGGGCGGATTCGGCCGGGGCAGCGGAGCGCGCTTCTATGATTTTCCTGCGATTCGCCTCGCGATCGCATATGGCTTTTTTCAGCACGATTCCTTTCGCCGAATGGCGGTCGAAAGCCTGGATAAGATTGCGCGCGGCGGGGTTTTCGATCAGCTCGGCGGCGGATTTCATCGCTATTCGACCGACCAGGCTTGGCGCGTGCCGCATTTCGAGAAAATGGCCTATGACCAGGCCATGGCGCTGCGGACTTATTCGGAAGCTTACCAGCTCACGGGAGACTCCGCCCTGCTGGTCACGATTGCGGCAATCAGATCGTACGTGAATCAGGCCCTGCTCGATCCCGTCACCCATGCGTTCTTCGCCGATCAGGACGCGGACTCGTTCAAGCGCGACGACGGCAGCTACTACACGTGGACCATTGCCGAGGTAAAAAAGTTCTTGCCGCCAGATGTCGCGCGCGCGGCAATAATTTTCTACGGGATGGGCGATGCGCCCGCGCTCGCACCCGACGGGCGCATCGTTCTGCGCCGACCCATCACGGATGAGCAACTCAGCAAGCAGATGGGTATCTGGAGTGCAGCGGCAAAACGCCTCCAGACGCGTGCCAAGCTACCGATGCTGGCAGTGCGCGAAAAGCGCCCTGCCCCGCCGGTCGATCGGTCAATCATGACCGATCGCAACGCGTTGATGATCTCCGGCTATCTGGCCGCATCCAGCGCAACCGGGGATCGAATTTCTCGACAGGCTGCACTGGTCGCACTCGACTTCATCTTGGCGAACCTGCGCAGTCCGAAGGGCGACTTCTTTCACGTGTGGATTGATGGACAGGGCGCCTCGGTGCCGGGCATAGCCGCCGACCAGGTTTACTTGCAGAATGCACTCCTGGAAGCGTACCAGGCTTCGGGCAACGAAAAGTATTTGAAGGAAGCTCGCTCCCTGGCCGACATTATAGTCGCCCACTACCGGGACCGCGCCCGACTGATCGTCAATCGCAGCTCGAGCAAGGATCAGGGTGGATTTGCGGCGGCGGGTGGGCCGCAGGTGATGTACGATCAACCGATGCCGTCGATACAGGCGGAGGCTGCGCACGCGCTGCGCACCTTGGCTGAAATTACCTCCGATCCGCGCTATTCAAAGATCGCCGACACGTTGCTTGCCCCTGCACCCCACATGGTCGGATCGACCGCCGACGCAACGCTCGGAAGCTTGGGACTCGCTCTCGAAGAGCGAGCTGACGGTGGCGCTACCGTTGCGATCGTCGGCACCTCCGACGATCCCGGTACGCAATCGCTGGTCGCCATGGCGCTCAGTACCTTTCGCCCCGGCAAGGTCATCCTTCGAATCGATCCATCCAAGGCGAAGCACGCGGCCATGCCCGCGGCGGTGCGCGCAATGTACGAAGCCGCGGCGGACCGCAATGAGCCGTTGGCCTTCGTCTGCGCCGGAACTGCGTGCTCAAAACCGAGCACGACCACCGACGAGCTGCGCACCGCACTCAGCGATTTTCAAGTAGACGAAATCGGCCGATCGCTTGCGATTCCCGCCGGCTCGACCGAGGCTGCTACCAATTCTCCTTGAACGGGCGCACGTCGATCTCGTGAGACCACGCGCTGCGGTCCTGGTGCGCGACGTGCCAAAAGGTCTCAGCGATCGCAGACGGCTTGAGCATGTCCTCGTCCTTGATCTGCGGAAACCGCTGGCGGATGAACGGCATGTCGATTGCCCCGTCCACATTGACGTAGGCGACGTGGATTCCCTGAGGATGAAGATCGCGCGCCATTACCTGGGCCAATCCCCGCACCGCAAACTTCGCCGGTCCAAACGCCGCCGAGGTCGCAAAGGGTTTAACCCCAGCAGTCGCGCCAGTAATGATGATCGCGCCCGCACCCTTTGCGAGCATCGCCGGGACCACCTGCTGTGCGCATAGAAACGCGCCGAAGGTTGTTACCCGCCAGGTGTTCTCAAAGGTGCTCGGTTTGGTTTCGAGCAGGCGGCCAAAGGGGCGCATCGCCGCGTTGTACAGAAGCACATCCACGTCGCCCAGCTCGCCCCGAATCCGCGCAAAGACGCCTTCGATTTCCGCGGCCTTGCTAACATCGGCCGGTACCACCAGGGCCTGTCCCCCTTCGCCCTCGATTTCCTTGGCAAACCCGGTCAGTTTGTCCGCGCCCCGCGCGACCAATGCGACCGCGTATTCTTTGGCAAAACGTCGTGCGAGCGCATTACCCAGTCCGGCGCCAACCCCGACCACCGCTGCAACTTTCTTTGCGTTAGCCATATTTCTTCCGGCAATTACCTCTGGTTAATCCGCGCGGGAGTGCTTGCGATTTTGTCCCAGGGTTGCTTCCGTCATTTACGCGCGCATCCGGGCAGGCATCACGAATCCGCCGCAGGCGCGAGTCCAAGCGGGCGGAGTTGGGCCTGGACCTCATCGCCCCTGAAATACCGGGGGTCGCTTGGCGCCGAATGCGGCGATCGCTTCACGCGCATCTTCGCTGGCAGCCAGTTCGGCAATACTCCTCAGCTCATACTCCACCTGAGTCTCCAAGGGCGTGAGCCAGCCGGAATGCATCAAGCGCTTGGCGGCAGCGTACGCGCGCGTCGGACCGGCCGCGAGTTGGGTCGCCAATCCGTAGGCTTCTTCCGCGAGCCGATCATCGGGCACCACTTCGGTAGCAATTCCCCACTCGACCGCTTCCTGCCCGCTCAGCGCCCGATTGAGGTACGCCAGCTCGATCGCGCGGCGGACGCCGAGCAGCCGTGGCAGCAGATAGGTGGTAGCGCCGTCGGGACTGAGTCCGATTTTCGTATAGGCCATAGTGAATTTCGCAGATTCCGCCGCCACCACCAAATCGCATGCGCACGCGAGCCCCATCCCTGCTCCGGCCGCGGCCCCGTTCACCGCCGCCACTACCGGCACCCGCGCGCGGATGATTCGTCCTATCACGGCATGAAACAGCGATACGCGGCTCTTGAGTTCGCTCGCTTGTGAGTAGAACCCTTTCAGGTCCGCGCCGGCGCAGAAAAACCGCCCCGTGCCGGTGATTATGACCGCGCGAACCACGGAATCCTCTTCGCACCGGAGGAATGCATCCATCAGCTCTGCCGAGACCACGGAGTTCAGCGAATTGGCGGCCTGCGGCCGGTTGAGCGCAATCTGCGCAACCGCGTCGCGCACTTCGAAAAGAATCGAGGTGTAGGTGGGCATCGTTCTTTGCGGCTCCTGCATGCGGTTTACGCATATCGTCGCGCGTTAAGTTGCAAAACGCAACTGCGAGATCACGGCCTTCGGTGAGGGCCTTTCAGTTTCGGCGAAAATCGGCACGCGCGGTGGGCGGTTCCGTCGGTGCGTCGGCGGAACCGCCCGCTTGGAAGGCCGCGTGGGGGGCTATGGAGAAAAAGCCGCTTTCACCATCGATTGGGTGGTGAAGAATTGTCGATCGACCGCGCCCATGTTGATGTACCAGCACTCGCGCTCCGGTGTGTTCAGGCCGGGCAGGTAGCACATGGTCGCGAAGCCGGATTGAACGTCGGTCGAAACCGCGCCCACTTCGAATTCGCGCTTGAACGGATAGATCGCGACTTGTGCGTCAGGCACCGGCCGGTCGCGATAGGTCATCCACCAGATGTGGTTGTACCAGAGCTGGCCGCGCTGGTCGTATTCGTCGATATACGGTTCGAACCATGATTCGGAATCCATGTAAACCAGGGTCTTTCCCTGGAGCGCACCGGCAATTTTATCGCGCCGCGGGGTTGCCTCGACCACATAGATATGACGCATCTCCCACGCTTCGGGGCACGCGCTCGCACCGCCGTCGGTCGCACAACGCACCTCGGGAGAATGCTCGGCATGCACCGCGGCAAGCATCTCCTTATCGCCCACGAAGCGATAGTCATACTCCTCGGTCTTGGCGTTGAAACCGGAATAGTGATCCGGATTCCAGGCGGTTGGACCGGACGCGGTGCTCATAATGCTCTCGTCAAGCCGCCGCACGCGTCGGGTTCCGTGGGTCCACGACCAGTCGTCGTCGCCACGACTCGGATCGGCGTAGCGATAGCGTATGAAACCGTCGCCGCGCTCGGTGGCGGGCGCGAGTACCGGATAAAGTCCGAACACCCACAACCGGCCGGTTTTCTTGAAATCCGGATCGGTTGGAATCGGCTCAACCTCCACCCTGCCGACCAGGTCGTAACCGGCGTAGTGACCTATCTGGTAGTACTGGATGGGAGAAAACGAATGGTTGCGGCCGCCATACAGGCTGTCGCAATCGTAAAAGCGGAGATCATAATCATCGGTGAGCAGTGGCCGAAACACGTTGTTCCACATAATCTTGGTGGCCACCGACGGGTCGTTGGGATCGATCAGCGGGAAGGGCTGGCCAGCCACATAGCCAATCAGAGTGCGATTGTCCTTGCTGAGGCGCACCTGCGCCGAATATTTCTCGGTCGCGTCCTTGTACGGCGGCGGCCAATCGATGCGGGATGACGGAACAATCTTCATCGACATTCCGGCCAACACTTTGTAGTAGACTCCCGGCGCAACCAGGTCTTTGACCTTGGCCGCGTTATCGGCAGTGATCATGTCGCCCGGCCTGACTTCGGCGTGGGCAAGGCCGGACGCGATAGACAAAGCAATCGCGGCGGCCAGCGCGATCGCGCAGGCGACACCCACTGCTCGCTCGTTTCTCCGAATACTCGTGAGGCTCATATTTCCTCCTCCTTCGCGACGAGGTCGCTACGCACCAGCAATCTTCCTGCCACGCTTGCGACACCGAGATGACGGCGAGTTTCCGGCGGTGCGGGACACGCGTTCCTCGCACAATGCGATGAGCAACGTCGATAGCTGGGAGTGTGAGACGGGTCCGCCAAAACGCGCGTTTACCGAAACGCTACGGCGAAAGCGATTTCGCGCGATGTGTCATCAGCCGTTCTTAAGCAGCGTGATGAATCGGCGTGGTGCGGACTAATAGTTGCGTTTTGCAACTTATTCGCGGTCTTGAAAAACAACTGCAGTGCGAGGCTCATTGGTCACGCATCGAGCCACGCGCTTCTTCGATCAAGCTGTCCTAGGGCTCCGGAACTTCTCGTCACGATGGTCGGGGTGGCATCGCGTTTGGCGGTTTCCTTGTCCCCAGCGTAGCCGCTTCTCGAATGGGCTGATTAGAATCTCTCTGCTTTTTCGTCGGGTGTCTCCTTCTCTGCGAGGACCCCCGCGGGGCGGCATTTTGGAACCGGCATGTTTCAGTTGCCGGCGGCTGGCGCGGTTGGTTTCAAAATGAGACGATAGGGAGCACAGCACGACGCCACTGTGGGGACAGTGCGTTTGCGCGAAACACGCTCGGGGGAACCTGGAGATCGATGCGATGGCGTTCGGTCAGTGAGGCAAATTGCTCGGTAGCGCGCACCCTTTCGGTGATTGGTGAGCGCTGGACGATGCTGATTTTGCGTGAGGCGTTCCTCGGTCGCCGCCGTTTCGACGATTTTCAGCGGAACACCGGAATCGCCCGCAATATCCTCGCGGCCCGGCTGCGTGCGCTGGTTGGCAACGACATCCTGGAGCGCGCGGAGGGCCAGGATGAGCACTCCCGGGTCGAATATCGGCTCACCAAGAAAGGCATGGACCTTTACCCGGTGATGGTGGCGATGCTGCGCTGGGGCGATACCTGGCTATGTGGTGATAAGGGTCCCCCCCTGACTCTGGTGCATCGCGGATGCGGGGCGAAGGCGACTCCCGCGTTTGTCTGCCCAAGTTGCGGCGAGAATGTCAGCGCGCGCGATATGCTCGCGGTACCGCGCCGCACCTCACATCCCGCCCGTCGCTCCCAACGCGAGGCGCGCAAGCACAGCGCGCGCTAGAATCGTTCCGCCCCGGCACCCACAATAAGGCTCTCCGTGATTGAGCTCGTAATCTTTGACGCTGATGGCGTCCTGTTCGATTCGATTGAATCGAACATTGCCTACTACAACGCGATCTTTCGACAGGTTGGAGAGCCGCCCCTGGACGCGGCGGAAGAGAGCAGGTCAATCTCCTATGCCGCGGAGGAGATGTTCATAGGGCGCGCCCGCGGCGACCCGGCGAAGCTGGAAGCGATGCGGGCCGTCGCACGCTCGCTCGATGGCTCGGCGTTTTTCAAAATGCTCAGACCGCCTCTGGAGTTGCGCCCGTTCATGCTTCACTTACGCACCCGGTATCGGCTGGGCCTGGCCACCAATCGATCCCAAACCGTACCCAGGCTGGTGGAACACCTTAAGCTCGAGGGTATTTTCGATGCCATCGCCAGTGTGCTCGATGGCGTGCCCCCGAAACCGGCTCCCGACATCCTTCAGCTCTGCATGCAGCGGGCGGGAACGGCGCCCGAGCGCAGCGTGTACGTAGGCGACAGCCCAATCGATTGCCAGGCCGCGCTCGAAGCGGGCACCCATTTCATCGCAGTCGGCTCCCGCGTCGACCACAGCGACCGAATCAAGACCATCGGGGAGCTGCCGGCGACGCTCGAGAAGCTGGCCCGGAAATCTGCGCTCACCCCCTAACCCACCAAGGCATCTGCTTAGAATGCGCACCCTGGCTCTGGTGGTCAGAGGCGCGTTACAGCATCAGCTCTATGATACTGGGGCCAGGCGTTGCCAGCGCGCGCTCCAGCTCCTTGCATAGCGACTCCGCGTCTTCCACGCGGACCCCTGGGATCCCCATCGAGCGTGCAAGCCGCGTCCAATCGATCTCCGGATTCGCCAGGTCGGTTAGAGACCTTGCTTTGCGGCCCGGCTCGGTCACCCCGGCGCGTGCGAGTTCTACCTGCAGGATGCGATAGCTGTGATTGTTGCACAGCAGTGTGGTCACGTTGAGCTGTTCGCGCGCTTGCGTCCAGAATGATTGCTGTGTGTACATCCCGCTCCCGTCCGCCTGGAACGCAATCACCCGGCGATCCGGACACGCCACTGCGGCGCCGGTCGCGCACGGTAGTCCCTGCCCGATCGCCCCGCCGGTCAACGCCAAATAGCTATGTCGAGGGGCGCCAGACGAGGCCGCAAAAAATGGAAGTCCGGTCGTTGCGGCTTCATCCATGACGATCGCGTTTTCGGGAATAAACGCCGCGAGCGCCGCGCCCACGGTTGCGGCGTTCAGTTTGCCGGAAGGCCGCCCGAGCCGCGTCGCCTTGGCAGGAAGTGACACTGCGCGGGGCGCGCCGATTGCTTCGGCCAAGGCTTCCAGGGCCGCGACGGCGTCGCTACTCGGCTCGGCAAGCGGCACAACTTTGCGCCCTTCGGGTACCAGGCTGGAGGGCATTTTTGGGTAGCCGAAAAAAGCGACCGGGCTTCTCGCACCGGCGAGCACGATTGTCTGGAGGGGGGTGAGCGCTTCGATGGCTTGCTCTGGAAAGTAGGGCAGCCGTTCCAGCGCAGGCATTCCCGCGCCCCGCTCGACTCGCGCGGGAAAGGTCTCACAGATCAGTCGGCATTGCGTTTTCGCCGCGATTCGCGCGACCGCGCTCAGTCCGCTCTCACTCAGTGCGGTGGCGCCGAGGAGCAATCCCGCGCCGCGGCCTGCGCCCAGGGCTTCTGCCGCCTGTTTCACGGCGGCATCGCCAACTTTGGGCACTCGCGCGAGTGGAGCAGGTTGCGCCGGTCCCTCGGCAGGATCCCACTGACAATCGGAAGGAACGATCAGCGTCGCTATCTGCCCAGGGAAGCCACCCGCAGCCGCAATCGCCTGGGCCGTGTCTGGGGCCGCGGCTTTCGCGGATTGGACGCTGCGAATCCAACCAGAGACCGGCCGGGCGAGCGAATGAATGTCCGAGGCCAATGGTGCGTCAGCCGCAGCATGCCAGGTCGCATGGTCTCCGATCAGGTTGACGACTGGTGATCGCGCGCGGCGCGCATTGTGCAAGTTTGCTATGCCGTTGGCAAAGCCTGGCCCCAGATGCAGAAGCGTAAGCGCGGGTTTGCCACTCATCCGCGCGTAGCCGTCGGCGGCTCCGGTGCAAACCCCCTCAAACAGTCCGAGTACCGCGCGGATGCCGTCGACCGCGTCGAGCGCCGCGACCAGCGGCATCTCGGTCGTGCCCGGATTAGCGAAACATACTTGGACTCCCGCCACGGCCGCGGTACGAATCAGGCTCTCGGCTCCGTTCATGATTTCACCTGTGTTGAGACTGTGGTCGCGTTACATGACCAGGCGCGCAGTCGCACTTTCCACGGCGGTACCGGCAAAGAAGCCCGGATTCGCTTTGAGATGGAGCTGCGCCGGATAAGTAAACACGAAGTCGCGATAGTCGCTGTCTTTCAGCAAACCCTTGTCCACCAGCTTGTGGCTTTCCAGCAGGACCGTCGTGATATCGGGAACGTCCCAGTGACCGATATCCGAGCTAAATAGGGGCTTGAGGCGCGTCCGCTTGGGATTCGCGCGCGCATCAAGCGCACGAAAGACACTGGGGTCGTCGGCTTCGCATCCGAAGAAAAAGTTTTCGAAAATTCGGACGAAGCCGTGTTCATCGCACACACCTGATTGTGCCCACTCGTCGCGGTTCACGGCCCGATCGTGCCGCGCAATTCCCTCGTCGTAGGCGCGCGACATTCCGCCGGCGCGTTCCGCGTTAACGAACCCTGGGCCACCGTACTCGCGCAGAAGTTCGTGGAGCCGCTTGCGGTCGAGCAGCGCAGGGTCGTAGTTTTTGAGGCCCTCCAGGTTCCGTTTTTCCCAATGTTCTTCCAGCGAATGCAGCAAGTCGACCGCCCATCCCGCACCGCATTCGAGAAATCCGAACGCGAGTTCCGGAAACCGCATCGGCACTCCGCCGAAGACCAGCGATCGGCAGAATTCCCCCTGCTGATAGGCGTGCCCGCCGATGTGGTTGAACATGTAGTTCGAGGGTGACCGCCGGCCGAGCGGCAGGTAGCGCAATCCCACCGCGCCATGCGATGTAATCGCAAACTTGAGTTCGGCAAATTTGCGCCACACCGGGTCGTAGTCATCAAAGCTGTCGACGCCGTAGCTGTCGAAGTATGCGGCGTGCGGAAAGGCGGCGGGAGCTTCATGCTCCAGCGCCGGAATCGGCCGCGCCACTCCTGGGGGAATCATCACCACTCGAAGCCCGAGACGCGCGGCATTTTCAAGCTCTGCAATTGCCTCCTCGGGCGTGTGCATCGGAACCACGGCGGCCGGTGCGATCCGATCGCGAAAGGGCCCGCAAATTTCCGCATTCATCGTGTTGATCGCGCGGCACGCGGCGCGGCGCACGTCGGCGTCGAAGATGGTGGGCAGCGCCAACCCGAGAGTCGGATACATGATGGCGAAATCGATTCCGATATCCTCGAGTCGCCGATGCAAAAGCCGCGGCGCCATGACGGTGGCAAGATCGTAGGCGTTGTTGCCGACCCCCCACCACGCTCCGCGCATTTCCCCCTGGGCGCGATTCGCACGCGCCGCCGTGGGATGCTCGCGGAGTTCGCGATGGTAGCGCTCCACCAGCTGGTCGCCGCCGACCTGGCGCAGGTAGTCGTTGAACAACGGCGCCGCTTCGATCAGGTGGCCGTCACCGTCGATTACCGGATGGTCGAGCCTTGCGCGGAGCGCTCTCACACTGCGGATCTGTTCCGAATCCATGCGACGTACTCTCTGAAAAGATGATGCTGTCCGACTAGCGCGCCACTCCGAGCGGAGTCAAGGTTGGACAACCCGGGCTCAGGCCGGCTTTCACCGCGCGTCGTCCATGCCGGTACGGCTTCGGGTCCGTCGCTTGGCGGGCAGGCGACGTGGCTTCGTCGATGGCGCTTTGATTCATCATCGACGAGTCGGTTCTACTTCTTACAACTCGCACGTGCCTGCTTTTCCCCGACCTTGAGGGTTTTGCGCTTTTCGTACTTGGCAGGTGATCAATAGAAGCGCGCTTCGCCGGGGGGCCGCGTCTTCCATCTGCGATGAATCCAGTTCCAGTGGTCCGGATGCTCGCGGATCGCTTTTTCGATGGCTTTTACGAAGCGCTGCGTGTTCTCGCGATGATCGGCTTCAACATCCTTGCTTTTGACGATTTCCACCGGCGGCTGGATCTGGATCTTGTGACGGATGGTGTCACCTTCGCGCACGATGAAGCACGGCACCACCGGCGCCCCACTGGCGCGCGCCAGGCGCGCCACGCCGTCACTGGTTGACGCGAGCTTCCCGAAAAAATCGACAAACACGCCCTTGCGAACGTCGAGGTCGAGCGGGACGCCGACATGCCAGTTTTGCCGCAGCATCCGCATCATCTCCATCCCGCCGCCTTTGCGCGTGACGATCTGATTGCCCGATCGAACTCGAGCTTCCCGTACTGCTTTATCGATCAACGGGTTTCGCAGCGGTCGATGTACCACCGCGATGCGATAACCATAGATCGAGTGCGCCAGTGGCAGGAGCTCAAAATTGCCGAAGTGGGCGGTCAACACGAGTCCGCCCCGCCCCTTCGACATTTTCTCGGCTTCGTCCCAGTACTGCTTGCCCTCGTACACGGCAAAGCGCTCGATATTGGACCGGTCGAGCTTTCCCATATGCGCCCATTCGCCAAGCATCCGGCCCCAGTTGCGATACATGCCGCGGATTATCCTGAGCCGTTCCTCGCGGGAAAGCTCGGGGAACGCGATTTCCAGGTTCTTCATCGCGATCGGCCGATTCGGCCGGTCGATCTTCATCGCCATCGCACCGAGTCGTTCGCCCAATTTGAAGGCACGTTCAAGTGGCAGGGTGCGCAATGCCGCGAGACCGGCAGCGATGCCGGCATACTCGATTCTCGCCTGAACCCCGCCTATCTGTCGCGCCATCGGCTGGGAATGCAACGGCCTGCGGGCCGGGTCGCGAGTTGAGTGACCGCGGACCGTCCGCTGCAGGAAAGACCCGTTCTCAACACTGTCTTAGGAAGAGATGCGCGCCCCCGCCTTAGTTCTCCCCTCCGGGACAAACTCGCCAGAAGCGGGCCGCGGAATACTCCATTAACAGCCTGCCAAAACCGCGCCCTGCGTTAATCAGCAATCAACTTTGCTCCTCAAGGTGCCGCGGGAGCGACTGTTGCCCGGGTCGCACCGAGTGTGCTGCCGCCGGCGGCCGCCGAACCCGACGTCGAGACCGGCACTCCCGGCACTCCCGAAGCAGCGACCGAGCCGGTCGCGGGCGCACTCATGCTGCTCGGTCCAATTTCCTCGGTGTTAAAGGGCGTCTCGCCGCTAGCAGGCGGTGGCGCCGCCAGGGGCGGAGCGGAACCGCGCGGAACCCCAGGCGCTTCCGTCGTACCTCCCAAGTCAGCCTCCGGTGGTACCGAAATCGAGAAGCTTGGCTTGTACAGCTCGTGAATCTGCGAGGCCGGCATGTCATGCATTTCCCTGCGGCCCAGCGAATTAATGAATCTCTGCCGCTCGTCCAATGCCAGCGCACGCAACTGCGCGCGGGTCCGGACCACATGAGGCGTCAGAAACACCAGGAGATTGAGTTTTTGTCGGTCCGACGACTTGTTGCTGAACAAATTGCCCAGCACCGGGATATTCGAGATGTAGGGCACGCCTTGGTTTTCAATTGTGTCCTGGCTGGAGAGCAGGCCGCCAATTACCGCGGTGCGATGATTTTGCACGAACACTTCGGTCGATGCCGAGCGGATAGTCGTGGTGGGACCGAGCGAATTGTTTTGCGTTCCATTGACCACGTTGGACACTTCTTCATACAGGTCGAGCTTGACGTAGTCGCCCTCGGAGACCTGCGGCACCATGTCGAGGGTGATGCCGACGTTCTGTCGATCGACCGAATTGAAGATCTGGCCGGGCAGGCCCGCATTGGCGGCCGCGGAGCCGACGAAGGGCAGATTCTGTCCGACGATGATCATTGCTTCTTCATTGTCCGCGGTCAGCAAGGTCGGCGCGGAAAGGACGTTCGCATGAGTATCGGTTTCCAGCGCAGTCATGAGTGCTACGTCGCAGGGAGCCGAGATGGTGCTGCTGGTGGTGGTACCGGTCGTGGTGCTGCCACTTACTGCCCCCGCCACCGCGACCGGAATGCTACACATGCTGCCGGACGCAAGACCGATCCCGAGTCCGGTCAGTCCGAGAGGATTGCCCAGCGCGTTCTGAAGGTTACCGAAATTAAGTTGTCCGATACCAATGGTGTTGCCGCCGAGATTCGTGGACGCCTGAAACTCGACGCCGATATCTTTGGTGCGCTCCGCCGAAACCTCGACAATTATCGCCTGCACGAAAATCTGCGTGCGCGGGACGTCGAGTTCATCGATGATCTGTTTTAAAGTCTGCCAATCCTGCGGCGCCGCGCTGACTACCAGTGCGTTGGTCGCCGGATCGGCGGTTACATTCACGGGACTCACGAAGTCGGGGTTTCTGCCGCCCGGACCGGTGGCACCTCCACCGGAAGACGCACTCATCGTTGCTCCGCTCGAGCCCAAGGAGTTGCCGCTGCTCCGCATCATGCCCATTCCACCGCCGATTCCCCCGCCGCCGCCGCCCATACCGCTCATGCCACCACCGAAGCCGCCGCCGCCCAATGACGAACCCATCATCCCACCACCGAGGCCGCCGTAGCCGCTGTTTCCGTAACCGCTGCTTCCGTAACCGCCGTAACCGCCGCCACCACCACCAGACAAGCCGCTACCGAGACCATTGAACATCCCGAGCGCGCTGCCGCGGCCCAATGATCCTTTGCCGGTGGTGGGAGAAAGGGTGGTCGGCGAGCCGCCTCCGCCAAGCAGGTTGCTCAACACCTGCAGCATCTCGAGCGCTTGCGCGTTCTTGAGCCGATAGACGTGAATCCGCGAGGTTGCGTTGGGTGGCTGAATGTCCAGCTTGGCCACGATGTCCTGAATCTGATTCATCTGAAGCGGCCCAGCCAGCACGATCAGTGAGTTGGTCCGCTCATCGGGAATAATTTTGAATGCGGTCCCGCCGCTGGTCGCAGCAGGCGCTACCACACCAACTCCAGGTCGCTGACCGGCCTGCTGATTTTCGCGCGCGCCCATAATCTGCTCGATCTCGGGAGCCAGCTCGCCCGCGAAGGCTAACTTGAGCGGGATTACAGCCACATTCTTCTGCAGTCCCTGGATATCCAGGCTGCCGATTATCTTGAGTAGCCGTTCAACGTTGTAGGCGTCGTCGGTGATGATGAGGGTGTTGTCTTCCGGGTAGGCGGCCACCAGGCCGTCGTGCGAAATCATTGGCTGGACAACAGTCACCAGTGACGAAGCGTCGACGTTCTTCAGCTTGATCATCCGCGTGACGTATTCGTCGCCGCGTGTTTCGGCGGGCAGCTGCGATTCGGTCAGCGGCGCGTCCGAGCGCACATTGCGGGAGGGAATGATCTTGATGGTCTTGCCGGTTTGGACCGTGGTGAAGCCTTTGATTTGCAACGCTGACTGAAACGCCTGGTACGCTTCTTCGGGTGTCACTTTGGTCGGCGAGATAATGGTTACCTTGCCGCGTACGCTCTCATCGATGATGAAATTCTTGCCGGTAATTTCACTGATGAATTTGGCCAGCACGGGGATGTCCACGTTCTGGAAATTCATCGTGATCTGGTCCTGCGGTATGGGTGGATCGTCCCCCGCCCGGACGGTCCGAGCGGCGGTGCAAACCAGGAGGGTCGCGGCAAACAACAAAGCTGCCGCACGGTAGCGGTCCATCCGAAACACCTCCGAAATTAGTCCCCCGACTCGCGAGAGAGCATATGGTACCCGACTCTCGAAGCGCAACCTTCAAACCGCTCACCCATCCCATTTAGAAGAGACGCAATTGTGGACGAATCATTGCACAAGGCCCCCCCGCATCCCGACCACCGGTTTCTGAAGTCTCCGCGGGTTCTCGGTACAAGATCCGGAAGGTCGCCGCAGCGATGTCCAGGATTTTTTGGATTTTCGAGCCTTCGATTTGCTCCCCGACCGCATCCGGCGACCAGCTAGCCGAGAGCCCTTCGATTAGGCAGAAGGGCCGTTGCAAAAAACCCGATGCTCGGAGACTATTGGGCACCCACACCACCTATGCTCGGGACCCTCTGCCAAGTTCAGCGAAAAAGCGCGAGCCCGTCGTGGTAGCATAGTCTGCGCCGGGAACGCGATGCGCTTCGAATACCTGATAGGACTCCGTTACCTGCGCGCCCGCCGGCGCGAACGCTTCGTGTCGACCATCGCGATGATCTCCCTGGGTGGAGTGGCAATCGGCACCCTGGCGTTGACGGTGGCGCTTTCGGTAATGAGCGGCTTCCAGGAAGATCTGCGCGGCCGGTTGCTTTCCTTCACGCCCGAAATAACCCTCGAGCGCGTCGATGGGGCCGTCTGGGCCCCTGCCGACCTGCAGCGCAAAATCTCGGCGGTCGGCGGCATCGTGGCATCATCGCCCTACGTCTCATCCCAGGTGATGGCGGTATCGAGCACTCCTTCAGGCGCGCCCGGCTACGTAGAAGGCGGCGTACTGCGGGGGGTCGTCGCCCGCGACAATCCGGTCCTCACGCAACTGCAAAAGACCCTGGAGCAAGGCGACGTCCAGTCGCTCGACACCGATCAAAAAGTCACCATCGTCGATCGTGGGCAAGGGCGCGAGGTCGATCTCCCGAGTGCTATCGTTGGCCGGTCGCTGGCCATTGAGCTCGGGCTTCACATCGGTGACCCGGTGACTATCATTTCCCCGGCCAGCCTAGCCGGAGGAATGGGCGCGCCGCGGCTCCGCCGCTTCGTGGTTACCGGGTATTTTCACTCCGGGTGGTTCGAGTTCGATTCGGCGCTCATCTTCGTGTCGCTCAAGAGCGGGCGCGCGCTGCTGGCCGATGATCCCCAACTCCAGACCGGCCTCGAATTCCGCCTGCACAACATGTTCGATGCGCCCGCAATCGCCGATCGCATCCGCCGCATTGCGGGGCCCGACTACAAGGTTTCCGATTGGACCCACACTAACGCGGCGCTGTTCGCCGCCTTGCAGCTCGAGAAGTTCGTTTATTTCCTGGTTCTGCTGCTGATCGTGCTGGTTGCGGCTTTCAACATTATCGCCACGCTCGTCATGGTCGTGATGGAACGGCGCAAAGAGATAGCGATTCTTCGCGCGATGGGCGCCCGCTCAGGTTCGATCGCCACGATATTCCTGTGCGAGGGCGCTGCGCTGGGCGTGATCGGCACGGTGCTTGGGGTAGGAGCGGGATTCGTAACCTCATGGGCAATCGGCACCTATCATCTCATCCATCTCCCGCCCGACCTGTTCATGGTGAGTGCCGTGCCGGTGAGGCTGTATTCGCTGAATTTTATCGCGGTCGCGGGCGCGGCAATCGCGCTGTGCGTCGCGGCCGCTCTGTATCCGGCGCTGCATGCGCGATCACTCTCGCCGGTGGAGGTCATTCGCTATGAGTGACGGCTCTGCCGCCGTTCGCGCGGTGCAGC
Organism: Candidatus Binataceae bacterium; assembly: GCA_036495685.1. NCBI lineage: Bacteria > Candidatus Binatota > Binatia (SeqCode) > Binatales (SeqCode) > Binataceae (SeqCode) > Binataceae bacterium (SeqCode). The sequence goes on from DASXMJ010000066.1 coordinate 19,650, forward strand.
CCGCGGGCGGTCTGCTTATCGAGGCTCAGGGTATCGCCAAGGACTTCCACGACGCGGGGCGGGAAATTCACGTATTGCGCGACCTCGACCTCAGCGTCCGCGCGGGCGAGGAAATCGCGATCGTCGGACAATCCGGGGTCGGCAAATCCACCTTGCTCTACGTGTTGGGCAGCATGGAAACTCCGACCGCAGGCAAGGTGTTCTTTGAAGGGCAAGACCTGTTTGCATTGGACCCGGTCGCGTTGGCCGAGTTTCGCAATCGCAAATTGGGCTTTGTTTTTCAGTTTCACTACCTGCTCGCGGACTTCGACGCGCTGGAGAACACGATGATGCCGGGGTTGATCGCGCGAATGCCAGACCCACAAGCGCGTGAGCGCGCAAAGGAAGTGCTGGAATTCGTGGGGCTTGGCAACAAGTTCCATCGCCGACCTGCCGAGCTTTCCGGGGGCGAGCAGCAGCGGGTCGCGGTCGCGCGCGCGGTCGTGCTCCATCCACGTCTGGTGCTGGCAGATGAACCGACCGGAAACCTCGATCCGCACACTGCCGATGAAGTGCACGAGCTATTCCACGTTTTGAACCGCGAGCTGGGAATTACCCTGGTAGTCGCGACCCATAACGAGCGCCTGATGAAACGGATGAGCCGCGCCCTCCGTCTACATGACGGTAAGCTCTATGACGAGCGCCAGGGCCCGTGACCAATTTGCGAGCGGGGAACCGCCAATCAGCGACCACTCGTTACGTAGTTGTGCTCGGGCTGCACCTGGGCAGACCAGACGTGTGGAACGCGGCGGCTGCTTTTTTTGACGCGCCCTAGACCCTGGAAGTCACCAGCGAGAAGCCGGCGCTACCCAAGGATGAATTTTTGGTGGGATCTTGAGTCCGACCACTCAGCTGCTGATCATCCGCTCGTTCCTCCTCTCAAACGAGCAAGCGGATCGGAGGTCGGGTTGGCTGCTGCTGTTCCATAACTTGCGCTTTACTAAATCACCAGCATTCTTCATCGCGCGCACAACAGCCTCTGCGCGGGGTTTTGGTTTACTTACCAAATCCGATTCGTTACGGTGGTCCGCGCTCTTTCTTGGTGCCCTCTAAGTGCCTTCTGCAAAATGCAAGTCTCGCGCTCCACGCGTGCTGGGCTGCCTCGCGTTGGTGCTGACAGCGGCCTGGCTCCTTAAGGCCCGCGTGGCGCTTGCCCAGGGGCAAGTCATAAACGAAATCCAGATCGAAGGTAATCAGCGCGTCGAAACCGACGCCATCCGCATCCACGTTACTCAGCAGGCGGGACAACCCTACGACCGGGACGTTGTAAATCAGGACGTCAAGGCCATTTACAAAATGGGCTTCTTTGACAATGTCCATGCCGACATTCGTAACATCGGCGGCAAGAACGTCCTGGTTTATATCGTCAAGGAACGTCCTCAGGTCAGCGATGTTCGCTTCGGCGGCATGAAGGCGATCCGCTCTACCGACGACAAGATCGTTACCGCGGTGAAGGTCCATCCGGGTGCGATTCTGGATCCCACGCGAGTCAAGGAATCGATCAACGGGATCACCTCGGTCTACCAAGACAAAGGTTACCTGGACGCCAAGGTCACCTTCCGCACGGTCCTGGAGCCCGACAACACGGTAATCGCGGTGTTCGATGTCGATGAAGGGCCGAAGGTCCAGATTACTAAGATCGACTTCACCGGCAACAAGTCATTCTCGAGTGGGCAACTACGTGGAGTAATGGAAACCGGTCAGCGCAACTTCCTGAGCTGGTTTTTCGGTTCCGGCGCATTGGACAAGAAGAAGTTGCAAGACGACATCGATCACATAAGTGCTTTCTATTACGACAACGGCTTCCTGAACGTGCAGGTCTCGCAGCCGCAAATCACGCGGACCGGCGATTCGATTACCATCCTGATCGCGATCGACGAGGGTGAGGCTTATCGCTTCGGCCGCATCACGATCGCAGGCAACCTCAGGTTCCCGCGCCACGAGTTGACCGCGCTGTTGACCATCAAAAGCGGTCAGCGTTTCGAAGGCGCCGCGATGCAGCACAACGTGCTGGTGCTGTCGGATTTCTATTCCAACCGCGGCTACGCGTTCGTCAACGTGGACCCCAAGACCAGGCTCGAGCCGCAGCCGCATCGCATCAACGTCACCTTCTACATCACTCCTGGCCACGAGGTTTTGATCAACCGAATCATCATCGCCGGCAATACCCGGACCTCCGACAAGGTAATCCGCCGCGAGATGCAGATTCAGGAACAGGAACCCTATTCCGCCGAGGCAATCCGCGAATCGAAGGTACGCTTGGACCGCCTCGGCTTCTTCAACGAGGTGCGCATCACCACCGAGCAGGCGACCCAGCCCGACAAGGTCAACCTGGACGTGAGTGTCTCAGAGCGGAACACCGCTGCCCTGCAAGTCGCCGGGGGTTTCGACAGCTATTCGTCGGTGTTCGGCAATTTCACGCTGGGCAACAGCAATCTGTTCGGCGGCGGCGAGTCGTTGATGTTGAATGCCCAGGTGGGATTTTTGTTCCAGAACTTTTCCATCAGCTACGTCGAACCGTGGTTTCTGGACATTCCTTTGAGCGTGGGCATGCAACTGTTCGATACCAAGTCCTACCTGCTCAGTTTCAACCAGTCCGCCGCCGGTTTCACGCTCAATACCACTTACCCACTCACCGAGCTGGGATTCAAAAAACTAGGCCCGTTCTCGCTGAAGGACGTTACCGCGGGCCTTGGCTACACCTTCGAGAGCGTGGGCATTACCGGTCTGAATGCGCTGACCACCTTTCAAATCTTGAAGTACAAGGGCTACACCCAAACCTCCGAGTTCCTGCCAAGCATCCAGCGCTTCACGGTGGACGACCGGGCCGATCCGCGTTCGGGAACCGTGCTGAGCCTGAACACCCAGGGCGGCGGACTCGGCGGGGGAAACAAGTTCTTGAAGGCCGTCGCACACGCTCGCTACTTCTATTCCTTTCTGAAGAGTCCAACCTGGGGGACTTGGGTCGCGTCGCAGGGGGTGACCGTCGGCATTGGCACCAATCTGAGCACTGGAAGCGCGGGGAACTTGCCCCTCTACGAGCGCTTCTTCCCGGGCGGCGTCGCGGGCGCTTATGATGTGCGCGGCTATCAGCTCTATTCGCTGGGGCCGCTGGTCACTTTATTCAATTCCTCCGGCCAGCCCATCAGCGTGCAGAACATCGGCGGCAGCAAGATGTTGATTCTCAGCAACGAGATCACCTTCCCGATTCTGACGGGCCTGGGTCTTCGCGGCGTGGTCTTCAGCGACGCCGGCCAATCCTACACCTTGCAGCAGAGCATGAATCCCGAGAGCCTGCAGGCCTCCTACGGATTCGGAGTGCGCTGGAAGTCGCCCTTCGGTCCGCTGAGTATCGATATCGCCCGCCCGATCAATCCGCGTCCGGCCGACAAGAGCACGGTTTTCGAAATCGGCACGGGCGCCCCGCTCTAGTCCCATCAAATCGCGGAACGCAAAGAGTGATTGGACGAGCGCGCAACAGTCAAGTCGAAGGTTGTTTTCGCATGGAATATTCGGCCATTTTCGGTTGCGGATGGCTCTAGCGCCGCACACCCAAAACCCGCTTTAATGTCGGATCGGAAATTCGCGGTCCTGCCAATCCAGCTTGATCGAGGGCATGGAGCGTAACGGGAGGATTCGAAGCGAGATGAGGCAATGGTTATCCGTCGGCGCGCTACTGATGGCCTTCTTGGCCGTGTCGGCGCCGGGCCACGCGCAGGTAAGGCTGGCTTACGTCGATGTCCAGCGAGCGCTGAACGAGTGTGACGCGGGCAAGCGCGCCAAAAGCGAATTTCAGACCAAGATCCAGTCACTCGATTCCAAGCTGCAGCGCGAGCAAAACGAAGTTCAAGGGCTGAAGGACGAGATCGAAAAGAAAGGGATGCTGATGAACCCCGAGCAGCGCCAGAGCCTTCAGGACGAATACGTCAAGAAAGCCAAGGACCTCGACCGCAACTTGAAGGATGCGCGGGACGACTTGCAGCGCCAGGACAATGAAGTGACCGGCAAAATTCTGCATGACCTGGGGATTGTCATCCGCAACATCGGTGAGCAGAGCGGTTTTACGATGGTGCTGGAGAAAGGTTCGATTCTGTGGGGTGCGTCCAACCTCGACATTACCGATCAGGTCATCCGGTCCTACAATAGTTCACATTCCCAGGTCGGTTCGCTGGGTGAAGGTGCCTCGGCCCGTTATGAGCCGCCGCCATCGGCGGGTGCGCCCGTGTCCAGCGACTTCGGTTCGGCCGCCGCCAAGCGCTCCACCATCTCAAGGTAGCTGGCACTCGCCTCAAGGCTGAGAACCGTTGTGGCCCAAGACAAGGTAGCGCAGCTCGACCGGGTGCTCGGGATGCTGCCTCACCGGTATCCCTTCCTGCTCCTCGACCGTGTGCTCGAGCTTGAAAAAGACCGCGTGGTCGCGATCAAGAACGTCACCTTCAACGAACCGTTCTTCCAGGGACATTTCCCCGGGCGCCCGGTGATGCCCGGCGTACTGCTGGTAGAGGCGATGGCCCAGGCGGGAGCATTTATCACGCTTGGTCACCTGGGTCCGGACCGCAAGACCCTGTTCATGCTGGCCGGGCTCGACAAGGTCCGCTTCCGCCGCCAGGTAATCCCCGGCGACCAGGTCAAGATCGAGGTCAAGGCGGTTAAAATTCATCGTCCCCTATGGAAGATGTGGGCGGAGGCGCGGGTCGATGGCGAGCTTGCCGCCGAAGCGGAGTTGTCCGCGATGGAAGTCGAGGAGAAAGACCGATAGCCGGCAGTATTCATCCCGCGGCCACGATCGACAAAAGCGCCGAGCTCGATTCCAGCGTTCAAGTCGGCGCAGGCGCGGTAATCGGACCGCGCGTAAAAATCGGCCGAGACAGCTGGATCGGCCCCTGTGCGGTCGTAGCGCGCAACACCACGATCGGCGTGCGGACCAGGGTGTTTCAATTCGCCTCGGTCGGCGAAGATTCCCAGGATCTGAAATACAAGGGCGAACCGTCGCGCCTGGAAATCGGCGACGAATGCCGCATCCGCGAATTCGCCAGCATCCACCGCGGCACCGAAGGCGGCGGGATGCTAACCAAGCTGGGCAATCGCGTGCTGGTGATGAACTACGTGCACGTCGCGCACAATTGCCGGATCGGCGACGATGTTATCTTGACCAACGGCGCCCAGCTCGGTGGTCATTGCGTGGTCGAGGAGTGCGCTAACCTTAGTGCGATGGCCGCGGTTCACCAGTTCTCGAGGGTCGGGGCTCATGCCTTCCTCGCGGCCGGAGCGCTGGCCGCCCAGGATGTACCGCCTTATGTGATGGTGGCAGGCGCAGAACGGGCTCGGCTGGTGGGAATCAACGAGATCGGGCTTCAGCGGCGCGGCTTTGCGCCCGAGACGATAAAAGCGCTGAAGTCCGCGACCCGTACAATTTTTTACTCGAGGCTTGCGCGCGAGGATGCGCTCAAGAAAGTCCTCGACGAGCTGGGCGGCTTTGCCGAAGTCCGTCGCCTCGTTGACTTCGTCGCGAGTTCGGAACGCGGAGTGGTCGGCCGCGAGCGTGAATAAACTCGGTCTAATCGCAGGCAACGGTGTCTTCCCTGTCGAGGTGGCAAAAGCCGCGCGCCGCCAGGGCATTCGCGTGGTCGCAGTCGCCCATCTGAACGAAACCGCCGACGCGCTTTCCGCCGAGGTCGATGAGCTGACTTGGATTAAGGTAGGCGAACTCGAACGCATCATTGAGGTGTTCAAGCGCAGCGGGGTCGAGCAGGCAGCGATGGCTGGAGGAATTTCGCGGGCGCGGCTGGGCGATTCGTTCGCCCCCGATGCGCGCGCGCTGCGGATGCTGTCACGCATCGGACGCTTCAGTGACGACGCGGTCCTGCGCGGGGTGGCGGGCGAAGTCGAAGCGGAAGGAATTCCGATGATCGATCCGGTGCCCTTCATTCCCGACGCTTTGGCCCGCGCGGGCCGCATTGCTGGTCCTGATCCATCCGCTGCTCAGCTCCGCGATCTCGAGCTCGCCTTCGCCGTGGCCCGACAGATCGGCGCGTTCGACATCGGTCAAACGGTAGCCGTCCGTGACGGCACGGTGGCCGCGGTGGAAGCGGTCGAAGGAACGGACGCTGCGCTGCGGCGCGCCGCGCAACTCATGGGTAAGCGACTGGTGGTCGCCAAGTCCGCCAAGCCCGGGCAGGACCTGCGCTTCGATCGTCCCGCGATCGGGCCGGCGACCATCGCCCTGCTCGACGAAATCGGCGCAGCGCTGCTCGGGATCGAAGCGGCAGTCACGCTGCTGTTGGAACGCGAGCACACCATCGAGGCGGCACAGAGGGCGGGCGTGACGGTCTATGGGTATGGCTGAGCTACGCGCCGCGGTGATCGGCGCGGGACGGCTCGGCACGCTCCACGCGCAAAAGTACGCCGCACTCGAGGGCGTTAAGCTCACCTGGGTTGTCGATATCAATCGCGGGCGTGCGCAAAAGCTCGCTCAGGAAACCGGTTCGCGTGCCATCCACGACTGTCGCGAACTGCGCGGCAAGGTCGAGTTGGTTACCGTGGCCTCGCCGGGAATTACCCATTATGAAGTCGCCGCCGCGATGCTAAGCGCCGGAATCGATGTGCTGCTGGAGAAGCCGATGGCCGCGTCGCTAGCCGAAGCTCGCCAACTTGCGGAGCTGGCCGCCGAGCACAGACGAGTTCTTCAGATCGGCCACCTGGAGCGCTTCAATCCCGCGATCGTTCGATTGCGGTCGATCGTGAGTGGACCACGTTTCGTGGAATGCGATCGGCTCGCGCCCTTCACCGAACGCGGTACCGATGTCGATGTTGTGCTCGACCTGATGGTTCACGACCTGGATGTAATCCTCTCGCTGGCGCCCGCCGAGATCGCCAGTGTCGAAGCGGTCGGTGTCGCGGTGCTGACCGACACCATAGACGTGGCCAATGCCCGCATTCGCTTCAAGAGCGGGCTCATCGCCAACGTCAGTGCCAGCCGTGTCGCGCCGCGTCGCGAACGCAAGATTCGGTTTTTCCAGCCCGACGCCTACATCTCGGTCGATTACGAGGCACGCCGCGTGCAGGTGTATCGCAAGAGCCCTCCCCCGGCCGGCGCAAAGTTTCCTGTCATCTCGGCCGAGCAGCTCGATCTCAGCGAAGGCGACCCGCTCGCCGATGAGATCAAATCATTCGTGGATGCGGTTCGCACCCGCAGAACTCCTGCGGTTACGGCTGAGGATGGTCTCCGAGTCATGGAACTCAGCGAACGAATTCGCCAAAGCATGTCCACAGAATCACTCCCGGCCTAAACCCACGGCTAGAGCTTGGATTGAATTGCACCGGGCGCTGGTGAACGAGCATGGATAGGCGGCACGGTCGACCCCCGGTGGTACAATCGTCCAATTTCCACCACAATTCCACGGATGCATTCTGAGGCCGAGACCGACACCAGGCAGCGGAGTTCCGCGCCACGGCGGCCGTCGCGAATCCTGATGGTCGCTGGAGAAGCGTCCGGCGACCTTCACGGCGGTGACTTGGCACGCCAGATACTGTCGCTCGAGCCCGATTGCGAGCTGTTCGGCATCGCCGGCGAACAGATGAGGTCGGCTGGCGTGCGGCCGATTGTGAGGATGGAAGATATTCACGCCCTCGGCATTTCCGAACTCGCCTCGACTATCGGCCGGACGGTGAACGCGTTTCGTGAGCTGCGTCGCACCATCCGCCACGAGCGCCCGGATCTGGTGATTCTTATTGACTACGCCGAGTTCAACCTCATCCTGTCCGGGGTGGCGCGGCGCGCGGGCGCCAAGGTGCTGTACTACATCACCCCGCAAGTATGGGCATGGCGGCGCGGAAGAATTGGGAAGATTAACGCGCGCGCGGATCGACTCGCAGTCGTGCTTCCGTTTGAAAAGGAAATTTTCGCCGCCGCGGGCGATCGGGTGCGCTTTGTCGGACATCCGCTGCTCGACCGCGTAAAGCCCGTGCAGGACCGCAAGGCTACCTTGGAGCGTCATGGCTTTCCCCCTGGCGCCCGGCTGCTCGCCCTCCTTCCGGGTAGCCGTCATGCGGAAGTGCACTACATGCTGAGCGAATTCGTCGCCGCGGCGCGGATTCTCGCCCGTGACCACGGCCTGACGCCGGTGGTCGCCCTGGCTCCCACTCTGACCTCCGAGCAACTTGCCCGACAGGGCAACGTCGACCTGTCGGGCATCCGTATTATCGAGGGCGACACCTATAGTATTATCGCGGCCAGTGACTTGGCCCTGGTTGCGTCGGGCACCGCGACTTTGGAAACTACCCTGCTCGAGTGCCCGATGGTGATTTCGTACAAGGTGTCAGCGCTGACCTATATCGTCGGGCGGATACTCATCACCGGCGTTGATTTCATCGGGATGCCCAACATCCTGGCCGGCAAGAAGATCGTTCCCGAACTGATTCAAAGCGAGATGAACGCGCGCAACCTGGTGCGCGTCGCCGAACCGCTCCTGAATCCGACCATGCGCGCCCAGACGATTGGCGAGCTTAGGACGCTCCGTGAAAAGTTGGGCACCCCGGGTGCCGCCCGGCGGGTCGCGCTCACGGCACTGGAGATGGTCGGGACATGAAGCTCGGCACACCTCTGCAGCAGCGGTTGTACCGCTACCTGCGCCCTTATCTGTTCCCTTATGTGGTGCTGCTTGCCCTGGCCATGCTGGTCCTGGCGGGGGCGAATGCCGGTATACCGTTCATCATCAAGAAGTTTCTCGACCAGTTGGTCCACCTCAAAAGGGTCGGCGGCCTTCATGAGCTGTCAATTTTGCTTGCCGGGTTGTTTCTGTTGCGCGCGCTCGGCAACTTTCTCAACGACTGCCTGAGCGCCTATATCCAGCAGAAACTGGTGCTCGACATTCGCGCCGACCTGAACGAGAGCCTCCAGCGTCAGTCGCTCAGCTTCTTCAACCGGACTCCGACCGGCATGATGGTGTCCCGTGTCATCAGCGACGTGAACGTGGTGGTTGCGGGCCTTACCGAAGGCGCGTTCTCGATCTGGCGCGACGGTGTGTCGATGATCGCGCTCATCGTCACGGCCTTCTATATGGACTGGCAACTGGCGCTGATCATGTTGGTCGGTTTCCCGATCGGGGTCAGTCCGGTCGTGAAATTCTCGCGGCGCGTGCGCAAAGAAACCAAGAACGCCCAGAAGCAGCTCGGCGGATTGCAGGCACTCCTGCAGGAAACCTTCCAGGGCAACCGGGTGGTCAAAGCGTTCGGCATGGAGGATTACGAACGCCGCCGCTTCAACACGGAATTGCGCCGCCTGTTCCGCATCTATATGCGCGTGGCCCGCATCAAGGCATTCACCGGGCCGTTGATCGAAACGATGGGCGCATTCGCGGTGGTGGCAGTGGTCTGGTACGCGACTTCTTCTCTGATGACAGGCACCCGCACCTTGGGTTCGTTCGCGGGGTTTTTCACGACCATGATCCTGGTCTACGATCCGTTCAAGGGTCTCAGCAAATCGAACAATACCATCCAGGCCGGGCTAGCCGCCGCGGAACGAGTCTTCGAGATGATGGACGAGCCGAGCGACGTGCCCGACGACCCCGCCGCGGTTGAGATTCCATCGGGACCCCTTAGCATCCGCTTCGATCACGTCAGTTTTCGTTACGGCGTGGGATGGGTTCTGCACGACATCAATCTGGAAATCGGTGCCGGCAAGGTGATCGCCTTGGTGGGAATGAGCGGCGGAGGCAAGTCGACAATCGCGGACCTGATTCCGCGGTTCTACGACGTGCAGGAAGGACGCATCACCGTCAACGGCGCTGATATTCGCCGAATCAAGCTGGCATCGCTGCGCGCCCAGATAGGACTGGTCACCCAAGCCACCTTCCTATTCAACGATACGGTTCGCGCCAACATCGCTTATGGCTCCACGGATCGCGACCCCGAACGCATCGTGAAGGCTGCACGGCTCGCCAACGCTCATGACTTCATCCTGCGCTTGCCCCAGGGTTACGATACCGTGGTAGGTGAGCTGGGTGTGCGGCTGTCGGGCGGTGAGCGTCAACGCGTCGCGATCGCCCGGGCGCTTCTCAAGGACGCGCCCATCCTGGTGCTTGATGAAGCGACTTCCTCGCTCGACTCCGAGGCCGAGCGTTCGGTGCAGGAGGCTCTCGAGGTACTGATGGAGAATCGCACCACCCTGGTCATCGCGCATCGACTCTCCACCGTTCGCCGTGCCGATCGGATCATCGTCGTCGAGCACGGCCGAATCGTTGAGGAAGGCACCCACGACCAGCTGTTTGCGCGGGATGGCGAATATCGCAAGCTTTATGACCTGCAGTTCGTTACGGCTGAGGAGGCACCCGGCAACGGCGGTCTCGTGAACTGAGTGTGCAGCCCTGACCGCCGGTGCGCACGCTGGTCCTTTCGACTCATCCTTTTCGATGTTGCGAATTTTGTATAACGCGCTTTGGTATCCGGCTCTGCCTTTTGCCCTGATGGCGGGTGGGACGCGCGGACGGCAGGACCGCCGTGAGCGGATGGGCAAGCTGGAACTCGCGTCCGACCGCGATCGGCCACGCATCTGGATTCATGCCTCGTCGGTCGGCGAAGTCGAAGCGATCCGCTCCGTCGCGCACGGCTTGCTGCGCGAGTTCGAACGCGCTCGCCTTATCGTTACCACCATGACTCCGACCGGGCGCGACGCGGCGCGGCGGCGCATCCCGGGCGCGGAAGTCTGCGCGCTCGCGCCACTGGATTGCCGCGCGGTGGTGCGGCGCTTCATCCGACGCGTCCGGCCCCATCTTTTGGTCATCGTTGAGACCGAGCTGTGGCCCAACTATTTCATCGAAGCAAAACGCGCCGGTGCCCGCGTGGTAATCGTAAACGGCCGCATCTCCAAGCGTTCCGCCGCGCGCTACCACCGGGCCAAGCGCCTGTTCGGACCAGCCCTGCGCGCGGCCGACCTCATCCTCGTGCAATCCGTCGACGATGCGCGCCGCTATACCCGGATTGGGGCCGCGCGCGAACGGGTGCTGGTCACCGGCAACACCAAGTTTGATCTTGAAGAACTGAGCGCAGCGACCCTGCGGAAGGCCTTGCACAGCGTGGTTGCGGGTCGCACGGTGCTGGTAGCCGGCTCGACCGCCAAGGGCGAAGAAGCGATCCTCGTCGAGGCGTGGCGCCAACTGCTAAACCGCTTCCCGGAATTGCTCCTGGTGCTGGCGCCGCGCCATCCGGCGCGCGCCCCGGAAGTGGAAGAGTTGCTGAATTCGCAAGCGATAAGTTTTCTGCGCGCCAGCGAAATGGAAGGCGCGTCCCGCGCCGGTGCGGCCAACGTGCTGATTCTTGACACCATTGGAGAACTGCGCGCGGTCTATCGCCACGCGGCGGTCGCGTTTGTGGGCGGAAGCCTGTTTGCCGGCCGCGGCGGACAAAACGTGGGAGAACCCGCCGCCGCTTCGGTGCCGGTGCTGTTCGGTCCGTACTATGAAAACCAACTGCAGATGGCATCTGCCCTGATGGCCGCCGAAGCAGGGGCCGTGGTGCGAAACGCTAATGAGATCGTTGATGCCTGCACTCGCTGGCTCGCCGATGAAGCCGCCCGCGCCGCTGCTGGCGAGCGCGGCCGCGTCACTGCCCACCAAGCCGCGGGTGGAGCCAGGGCCACGCTCCATCATTTGCGTCGCCTCGCGCAAGCCTGACCCGCTCGATGGGACGTAATCCGGCGCGGCGATCCAGGCTGGAGAGACTGTGGCAGCGCGAGCCTTCTGTGGGCGGTGCGCTCGCGATGGTTCCACTGCGGATCGCTGGAGTGCTGTTTCGCGGTTCGGTCGCGGCACGCAATTTATGGTGGCGGCGAATGGCGCTGAGCGCCGAGGTCCCGCTGATCAGCGTTGGAAATCTGACCGTCGGCGGCAACGCCAAGACTCCGTTTACCCTGTTCCTTGCTTCGCGTCTGCAGAGCCGCGGCCTGCGCGTCGCGATCGCAAGCCGCGGTTACAGTGGAAGCAGGTCGGTCACCAGCGCCTCGCTCGTCGCCGACCGCGGCGAGTTGAAGTACCCGCCCGAAGAGTCGGGCGACGAACCTGCGATGATGTCACGCCGGTTCTCCGGACCGATTGCGATTGCACGACGCCGCCTAAACGCGATCGCGACACTTGCCCGGCAGGGGCCGCTTGACGTGGTGATCCTCGATGATGGCTTCCAGCATACGCGGCTCAGGCGAGATCTCGATCTGGTCCTGGTCAGTGACGAGCGCGGTTTCGGCAACCGGCGAATGCTCCCGGCCGGACCAATGCGAGAACCGCTGGCCGCGCTGAAGCGCGCCGACGCTATCGTGATCGTGTCGTTCGGCAGTGACTATCGCAGCGCCATCCGGCCGGGCGAGATGGAACTGCTGCGGCGCCATCGCGTCTTTTACGCGCGCCTGCGCCCGCGCGGCCTGGTTACCTCCACCCACGGGCAATGGGACGAAAGCGCGCCTTTGCTTGGGGGTCGGCGAGTAATCGCCGTCAGCGGACTTGCCAATCCTGCGACGTTCCACTCCATGGTGCGTGAGATCGACGCGGACCTGGTGGGAGTACTCGAGTACCCGGACCATCATGCCTACACCTGGGCCGATTGGCAGACGATCGCCGCAGCGGCGCGTGCGGCCGATGCGGTCATCACCACCGAGAAGGACCTTATCAAGCTGGAGCGGTTTCCGTTCGCGCGCGATTCCCTGTACGCTTTGCGGCTGGAGGTTTCGATCCCCGAGGAAGAATTGAAGACGCTGGATGAGCTGATATTTTCGCGCCTGCGGGTGCCAGGACAAATTGAGAGCGCGGCCGCACAGGAGGTCTCTGACAATGCCCGTTAGCCAGGAGCTGCTCGACATTCTCGCCTGCCCCAAATGCAAGGGCGACTTGCACCTGACCGCGGCCAAGGACGGCCTGGCGTGTGAGGCGTGCAAGCTGGTCTACCCCATCAAGGAAGACATCCCGATCATGCTCATCGAGGAGGCCCAGCCGCTCAAGTGAGCGGGGCGCGCCCGCGGAACCTCCGTTATCGGCCAATGCCGCACCCATAATGAGTTGGTTGGATAGCGAGCGCGCGCGGCGGCTGGCGTGGCTGGCGCTCGGGGTTTACATCGTCGGGCTGGGAATCTCCGCGGTGCTGCGCCTGCAGGGTGATTTTTTTGTTTACTACCGCGCCGGGCACCGCGTGTTGCACGGGCTGGCTATCTATCCCGCAGACGACACCGATCGCTTTCTCTACGCACCGATCTTCGCCATCGCCTTCGCGCCTTTCGCGCTGCTTCCGAGGCACGCGGCGCAGGGGTTATGGTTTGTTTTCAACGCCTTGGGTCTGGTCGCGTTCATCAGCGGTACGGTCATCATGTTGTTCGGCCGCGCGCGCCGCCTGTCCGCCCCGCTGCTCGCGATTCCAGTGCTGCTTTCCGTTCGATTTATCGGAAACAATATCGAGCACGGCCAGATTAATTTGCCCATCCTGGCGCTATGCGCGTGGGCAATCGTGTATGCGCGCGAAGACCGCCCCCGGTTGGCGGGCGTGATGCTCGCTGCGGCAGTCCTGGTCAAGCCGTTCGCACTGCTCGCCACCCTCTATCTTGGCCTGCGAAGAAAGTGGACCGCGCTTGGGTGTGCACTCATTGCCGGTGCGGCGATGTTTGTCCTCCCGATCTTCTTCTTCGGCGCCGGCCGACTGGGGGAGCAAAGTTCCGCGTACCTGCGCACGGTCGCATCTATGACCACCCAGTACCGCACCATGCTCACCAACCAATCGGCGGTAGCAGCGGCTGCGCGCCTGATGGTCCGCTTTGTGGATCCGACGCAGGCCGAGGGAGCCGCGCCATTCCGCATCGGGATGGTGATCGAAGGACTCCTGGTCGGAGCGGTCTCACTGTGGACGGTGCTCGGCGCGTGTGCCGACGAAAGCCGGACCTTCGGCGATCGCTACGCGGTGGCGGGATTCTTCTGCCTGATGCCGAGTTTCGCACCAATTTCCTGGAAGAGCTATTTTGCCGCGCTTGTGGTTCCTTACATGCTCTTGACCGATGAGCTCTGGGGACCGCGAAGGCTTTCCGCCGCGGCGTGGGCGCTGCTGGTCGGGTCGGTGCTTTTGAACTTCCTGCCTGGACGTCGACTGAACCGGATCGCCCTCTATTACTCGGCCAATTTCGTCTCATCACTGATGGTGCTGGCCGCAGTCGCGCTCGTCGCGCTGGCCCGGACGCGAAATCCGATGGCATCGGTTCCGATTTCGGCGCAAGCTGATCACGCAGGATAAATTATCGGCGGGTTCTAGTATGAGGCCGCAGGCGCAAACCGAATGGAAACCCGATCCCAGCTTCGCGCGGCTCACCCTGGGACGGCGCGTGGTTCTGCTGCGCCGCGATATTCTGCGACATGCTCCGACGATCGTGGCAGCGCTGCGCGAGAAGATCTCGCCGGGCGCTTCCCCGGGTACGGGCAATCGTGGCAGCGGACACCGCTTGAAGCTGGACGACGGTCCCGAACTTTTCGCCCGGCAGGCGAGACGGGGTGGACTGGCGCGTTTCCTGGTGCGCGAGACCTTTTTTGGAATCAGCGCACGCCCTTTCAACGAAGTGATCGTTGCCACCAAAGCGTTCCGTCGCGGTGTCCCCGTCGCGGAGCCGATGGGCGCGATGGTTTGGTGGCTCGCGCCGGGACTGTATCGCGGATTTTTTTTATCGCGTGCCATCGCGGGAATGACGCTGTGGGACTTCGTCCGTACCGATGATGACCCGATAGTGCTGAAGCACGTGCTGATGGCAGCTCGCGTCGCGATCGTGACCATGCATGACAAGGGAGTGTTTCACGCGGACTTGAATCTGCACAATCTTATGGTCACCCAGGCGGGCGAGAGCTTCAAAGTGATGATCCTCGATCTCGACAAGGCGCGCATCTACGATGCTTCGCTGCATCCGTCACTGCGCAGCGCAAACGCGCGGCGCCTGTTGCGCTCGGCGCGCAAGCTCGATCCCGCGGGTCGCTACTTCGACGCGAGTGCCCTATCGATTCTGGATGTGAGCTGACCCGCCCTCTTACGCCGCAGCGGTTTCTCCGATCACGATTCGCGCCCGCTCTTTTGCCAACGGCAGCGTCGCCCGCATCGCCGCTGCGCTCACAAGCGCGATGGATGCAAACAGCAGCCACGCTCCGGTGTACGCGCCGGATCGATCGAAGATCCGTCCGGCGATTACTGGTCCGGCGGCAAACCCGAGGGTGTTAAAGAACGCCACTATTCCCAGCAGGGCTCCGAGCCGCCGGTTGCCGAGTGATTCGCCGATTGCCAGAGGGTTGAGGTAGACCGGTGTCTCTCTCGTCAAGCCAAAGGTCAGCAGGAATGCGGCGACCGCAGCCGGGTATGATGCTCGCAGCAATGCCGCAATGCCAATCGCGCCTGCCACGAAAACGCTCGCAAGGGTGGCACGCCCGCCGAGACGATCCGCGAAAAGACCGATGGAAAAACTGCCGATCGCACCAAAAATGAACATCGCGCCGAAGATCCCCGCGGCCACGGTCGGCGTGTAACCGATTCCGCTCAGGTATGGAACCAGGTGTACCCTGAGTCCGACTCCGGCGGTCGCAAAGAGCACCTCCGCGATGGCGATCATCCAGAACGATCTCGTCTTCAGCGCCTCGCCGACTTCGAGACCCGGGAGAGTCGATTCGGCGGCGATCTGCGAGGGGAACGAGCCGGGCCGCGTGCGCAGGAATGCCGTCAGTAGTGGAATCACGATCAGCAAGATCGGCATGCCCATGGCGAAAAACGCAACCCGAAAGCCGAAATGAAGGACTAGGTAGTTGGCCCAGATCGTCACCACGGTACTGCCGAGCGGAATTCCGGCGAATGCTACTCCCAGCGCCGCTCCGCGCCGGGCCCGAAACCAGTTGGTGACTACCAGCGCGGTGGGGATGATCGTCGAGGCGGTAATCCCAACCCCCAGCACGACAAAAATCAGAAGAAAGGCGGCCGCCGAGTTCGCACGGCTGAGCGCCATATAGCCGCCCCCCACCATCGCGGCGCCCGCGATCATCACCGGGCGCGCGCCAATCCGATCCAGCAGCGACCCTAGCAGCGGGCTGCTCAGTCCGGCCGCCAGCGGCGCCACCGCACTCAATGCCGAAAACCATGCCCGACTCCATCCAAAGTGTCTCACTACCGGGAGGAAGAACACTCCGCCCGCGTTCACCGGTCCCCAGATCAAAAACAGCGTTGCGAACAGAGTCACCAGGATCAACCAACGCTCTTTGCTTTCTTCGGCCATGGTTCACCTCGCCGCTCGCGAGCTCGATTATGGTTCGCGCGAACTCGGCCCAACCATCTTTCTCACGCAGCGCCGCTCGTGAAACTGGAAAAACGCGCACAGCGCCTGTGCATTTTTTCACAGGGGCGACTCGGGATCGGGTGTCAAACCCGGGATGGAGTCCGGCGTTGCGCCCGCCGGCCGTGACGCAGAAAGCTTGCGTTCTGCTCGAACGCGGCAGCGACTGCGGCAGCCACGGCGCGCACCCGAGCAGTCCGCCGCAGGTCTTCATGCATGACCAGCCACACGCTTCGAAGCGTTGGCACCTGATCGGGCCACACCCGCACCAATTCCGGAAAATCGTCGCCCAGGAAGCAGGCCAGCTCGCTGATGCCCAAGCCCACGGCGGTGGCCTTCACCTGTAGGAACCGGTCGTTGCTCCGCACCGTGGTGCGGGCGCCGTCGAGCGATTCGCCGGTGAAGCGGGGCCCCATTCCCTGGGGCCATCCTGCGTAAGTGATTATGTCATGCCCGCGCAGACCCTCGCCCCGCGTGGGAGTTCCGCGTGCAGCCAGGTATTGGGGCGACACATACAGCGCAAAGCCGACCGCTCCCAGTTTTCGACAGATTAGGCTTGCACCCGACGGTCGACTGAGGTTGAAACGCACCGCCAGGTCGATCTCGCGCCGCGCGATGTCGAGCGCGCGAACTCCCGGAAGGAGATCTATTTGCAACTCGGGATGAGTTTCTCGAAGCGCAACGAGGCTCGGCACGATGATCGCGTATGCGAGCGCATCGGTCGAGGTAAGCCGGACTGATCCCGCGATACGGGTATCGTGACCCGCCACTAACCTCTCCAGGTTCACGGCGGCAGACTCCATGGTCTCGCATTGCCGCAAGATCGACTGCCCCGCTGCAGTGATCGAAAAGCCCTCCGGCGTGCGGCTCAGCAGTTTCGCTGCAAGCCGTTCCTCGAGCACCGCGATCCTCCGCGCCACCGTGACGTGGTCGACCTCCAACACCCGCGCGGCTCCGGAAAGGCTGCCCTCTCTGCAGAGGGCAAGGAAGAACCGAATGTTGTCCCAATCCCACTTTCCACTCATAGTTGTTCATTTTTTCACACCCTCCAGGAGGAGCAAGCCGGTATCACTCGGGCCGAGCGCCCAGCGCCGGTTCGGGTGGTAGCGGCTTGGCCCGGGCGAGGTCGACGGGTCGGTGGAACCGCGGGTGCGGTCCGTCAAGCTAAGCGCGCTTTATCGCGATGGCTTCGATCTCAACGCGGGCTATGCGGGGAAGTGCCGCGGCTTGCACGGTGGAACGGGCCGGGTACGGCGCCGAGAGGTGCTCGCCATTGATGCGCCCAGTGGATGAACTCCATCACTAATAATGTCTGGGATAGAATTGATGTCTGACGAGTTGTCGAGTTACATTCTGCTGCACGCTCAAGCCTAACTAGCCACCATTCTCACAACAGAACTGCTATCGAGTCACCATGGATGAGCGGCTGAGAACCAACCTAACGAAATGGAACGCGGTGGTGCCATTGCACGCTCGCTCCAAGATGTACGATGTCGCAGGTTTCAAAGCTGGACGAATCTCGCTCCATGAGCTCGAGCTTGCGGAGGTCGGTGACTCCATGAGCTCGAGCTTGCGGAGGTCGGTGACGTACGAGGCAAGTCCTTGCTCCATCTGCAGTGCCACTTCGGTCTCGATACCCTGTCATGGGCACGACTCGGAGCAGAGGTTACGGGCCTCGATTTCTCTGACGAGGCAATCAAGCTTGCACGATCTCTCAGCAATGAGATCAAAATTCCTGCGCGCTTTATCTGCGCCGATATTTACGAGGTACCGTCGGCGGTCGACCAACAATTCGACATAGTTTTCACTTCCTACGGGGCAATTACTTGGCTGCCCGATATGCCGCGCTGGGGGCAGATCATCGCGCGGTCACTCAAACCCGGCGGATTCTTCTATATTGCTGACCAACATCCCTTGGCCAGTATCTTCGATAATCGGGACGATTCGTCCCAGCTAGCAATCCAATATCCCTATTTCCACCATGAGATGATCACTACTTCTGGCGGTCAAGACTACGCTGACCCTTCATACAAGAACGAGCATGATAATGCCGAATGGATTCACACGGTCGACAGTATCATTAGCGCACTGATCGAGGCCGGGCTCCAGATCGAATTCTTTCACGAGCATTCCGCGTGTCCATGGCAGATGTTTCCCTTCTGCGAACGCGCCGGGCCAGGTCTGTGGCATATCAGAGGTGATTTGATCCCGCTGATTTTCTCGCTCGGAGCGCGCAAGCCGAAGGTGCCCCCTTAGTCGAGAGCTGCTAAGGGGGTCGGGCTATCAGGAAAAGGGGGGGGCTGAGCGCAACGCGCAGGTGCTGGTGGCAGCGGGTGGACCGGGAGTCGACGGGTCGGTGGCACCGCGGGTGCGGTCCGGCAAGCTAAGCGCGCTTCATCGCGATAGCTTCGATCTCAACGCGGGCTTTGCGGGGAAGTGCCGCGGCTTGCATGGTGGAACGGGCCGGGTACGGCGGCGAGAGGTGCTCGCCATAAATGCGGTTGACCACGTCGAAGTCACCGAGGTCGGCCAAAAAGATAGTGGTCTTGACGATATTCTGAAACCCGAGCCCCGCCTCCGCGAGCACCTCGTGCAGGTTTTCCAGTGCTCTGCGGGTTTCCGCCTCAACACCACCCGCAACCAGTGCACCGGATTTCGGATCGAGTCCGATCTGACCCGAGCAAAACACCCATCCCTGCTCCTCGATTGCCTGCGAGTAGGGACCAATCGCCGCAGGAGCGCCCGAGGTCTGGATGGGTTTCATCGTGAGTCAGGCCAGGAAGCGGTTGCCGTTCTGGTAGCCGATGCGCGACACGCGCATCACCCCTTCGATCGCGCCGATGGAACTCATCAGGTTATTGAGCTGACGCGCGCTGGTGACGCTCACCTCGAACAGCGACAGCGCCCGACCGTCATTGCCGCGCGTCTTCACCTCGGCCGTCGAGATGTTCACCCCGGCCGCCGCGATGGTCCGAGTCATCGCGGCCAGCAGACCCGGCTGATCAACGCAGAGCACTTCCAGTCGAATTGGACGCGGAGACTCATCACCATCCTTCCACACCACTGGCACCCGCCGTTGGGGGTCGGTATTCAGGGCGTGGGGACAGCCTGCCAGATGAATCGTCACACCGCGCCCGCGGGTGATGAATCCGGTGATCGCCTCGCCGGGAAGCGGATTGCAGCAGCGCGCAAACCGCACCAGCACGTCACCGACCCCCGACACCACGACCGCACCACTGGCGGGCTTGCGCGCGCCCCGATCCTTGAGCGCCGGCTGGGCGGAGGCGGGAAGCTTCGATTCGCGGTAGACCTTGAGTTCGTCGGGCGTGAGCAGTTTCGCGAGCAGCTGGCCGGGGGTCACCAGGCCATACCCCACCGCGGCGATGAGGCTATCGACGTCCTTCTGCGAGAAGTCTTTGAGCACCGTTTCGAGGCGCTTTGCGCTACGCAGTTCCGCGACGTTTAGCCTGAGCGGGGTGAGCTCATGATCGATGAGCGAGATGCCGAGAGCGAGCGAGCGTTCAGCTTCCTGCGCCCGCAACCATTGTCGGATCCGTGACTTCGCGCGCGCCGTGACGCAGTAGTTCCCCCAATCTTTGCCGGGGGTCTGCCGTTCGGAGGTGAGTACTTCGATGGTATCCCCCGACCGTAGTCGTTGACGCAGGGGAACCATCCGGCCATTGATGCGCGCTCCGGAGAGGTGGTTGCCGACCTGCGAATGGATGCGGTAGGCGAAGTCGATTACCGACGCCCCTTGCGGAAAGTTGAGGACGTCGCCCTTGGGGGTGAACACGAAGACTTCCTCGGGGAACAGGTCGTCCTTGACGGTGGAAAGAAATTCCTGGGGATCTTTCAGGTTCTGCTGCCACTCGATCAGCCGCCGCAACCATGCGAAGCGTTCGGTCTCGCGCAGATCCTTCGCACCCGCGTTGCCGCCCTTGTAGCTCCAGTGCGCCGCGATTCCTTCTTCCGCCACCCGGTGCATCTCTGCGGTCCGAATCTGCACTTCCATGCGCTGTCCGCGTGGACCGATCATGGTGGTGTGCAGCGACTGATACATGTTGGCCTTGGGCAGCGCGATATAGTCCTTGAACCGCCCAGGCACCGGCTTCCAACTCGCGTGCACCACGCCGAGGGCTTCGTAGCATTCACGCACCGTAGCCACGATGATTCGGAATGCGACCAGGTCATAGATCTGCTCGAACGACAGACCCAGGTCGCTCATCTTGCCGTGGATGGAATAGAAATGCTTGGGCCGGCCGGTTACTTCGGCTTTGACCCCGGATTCCTCGAGCCGGCGCGACAGGATCGCGATCACGTCGCGGATGTATTCCTCGCGCTCCTTGCGCGTCTTGGCAACGAAGGCCTTGAGCGTCGAGTATGCGGGAGGGTTCAGATAGCGGAATGCGTTGTCCTCGAGTTCCGACTTAAGCCAGTAGATTCCGAGGCGATGTGCGATGGGAGCATAGATTTCCAAGGTTTCGCGGGAAATTTCCGACTGCCGCTCGCTGCTCAACGAATCCAGGGTCCGCATGTTGTGCAGGCGATCGGCGAGTTTGATGAGGACCACCCGGATGTCGCGCGACATCGCGATGATCATCTTGCGGAAATTCTCGGCTTGCTTCTCGGCGCGGCTTTGGAAGGTGATCTTGGAGACCTTGGTCATTCCATCGACCAGCTCGGCCACCTCGGAGCCGAACTTCTCGCGAACTTCGTCGAGCGGGGTGGCGGTGTCTTCCACCACGTCGTGCAAAAGAGCGGTCACGATCGATGCGACGTCAAGCTTGAGCTCTGCCGCGATGGTGGCTACGGCGAGCGGATGACTGACGAACGGCTCGCCGGAGAGACGTTTCTGCTCGGCGTGTTTGCCTGCCGCAAATTCATAAGCGCTGTGAATCAAGCCGAGGTCGGCCTGGGGGTTGTAGGTACCAACCTTCTGGATCAGCTCTTCGAGCTGGTCGGGTGTCTCTCGGGCTAGCTCTGCCACGGCGCGATCTTCCCGCGAAGGCGCGAGGTTCTGAGCCGCTCGGCATCAACGATCGCCGCCAGCTCGTGAATGGATTGGTCGACATCATAGTTGATGATCAGGTAGTCGTAGACCGGGTATTCACTAGCCTCGCGGGTCGCGCGTTGGAGGCGGGGTTGGATGGTTTCCTCGGTCTCGGTGTGGCGCCCACGCAGCCGGCGCTCCAAATCGGCGGGGCTCGGTGGCAGCAGGAAAATCGCCACCGCATCGTCCGCATAGCGCGCGCGGATTTGGCGCGCCCCTTCCACGTCGATGTCGAGCAAAATGTCACGTCCCTCGCGAACCGCATTGTCCAGAGGCGCGCGCGGCGTGCCGTAGGCCGCGTTGAAATGGCGGTCGTGTTCCGCTAGTTCCCCACTTTCAAGCTGGCGATTGAATTCTTCCTCGCTCACGAAATGATAATCGAAGCCGGGCTTTTCTCCCTCGCGCGGCCCCCGGGTGGTGAGTGAAACCGAAAATTCAAGACTGGCGATCGCCTTAAGTGCGCCGCGCCAAATCGTGGTTTTTCCCGCCCCCGAAGGAGCAGCGAGTATAAAGAGTATACCGCGTCGGGGCCGCGAAGTATGGCTTGCACGGGCCACTTTATGCGCGTCCGTTATAATCGGAAATAATGTTTTATACTATATCTACTCGACGTTCTGCACCTGCTCGCGCATCTTCTCCGCCTCCGCCTTCACCGCCACCGTCAGATGCGAAAGCGCTGCGTTCTGCGACTTCGAGCCCATCGTGTTCACTTCGCGATTGATCTCCTGCAACAGAAACTCGATCGACTTTCCGACCGGCCCTTCCCGGCGCAGGAGCCCGTGGAGTCCGTCCAGATGGGTCTTGAGTCGGGTGATTTCCTCACTGATGTCTCCGTGTTGTGAAGCCGAGGATGCCTCCTCGTAGAGGCGTTTCTCGTTCACCGGAAGATTGGCGAGCAGCTCCCGCACCCGGGCCTGAAAGGTCTTCATGATTTCCGTCCGGGTCTGCTCGGAGAGTCGCTCGATTTTCGGAATCGCGGTCCTGATCTTCTTCACTCGCGCGGAGAAGTCCTTCTTGAGGCTGGTGCCTTCCCGCTGGCGTTCGATGTCGAGGACCTTCAGCGCCCGCTGTATGGCCACCATTCCCAGCTGTGGCGCATCCGCTGCATCGCGCTCTTCTTCGACCACGTGAAAGATCTCGGGCCGGTTCAGGATCGCTTCGATTCCAGGGTTACCGTTCAAGTGCAGACGCTTGCCTAGCCGCCGCAATTGCTCGACGTATTGATTGGCCAGCTTCTCGTTGACCTGCAGCCGCGCAGCGGGCGCACGCACGGACACGGCTTTCACGAACAACTCGACGCGTCCGCGCGCGACTCGGTTTTGAATAAGCTTGCGAATGTCCGCCTCGTACTCACCCCACGAGCGCGGCAGGTTGAGCTTCAATTCGAAGAACCGCTGATTGAGCGCGCGAATTTCCGCGGTCACCTGAATTCCGTCGCGCTCGACCAGCGCCCGGCCGAATCCGGTCATACTGCGCATTAGGTTCGATCCTTCCTCGCCCCCAAACATGCCCGATAAAGGGCCATTGTACGCCGCGCCATTGCGCCCATCGCAAACTGAGCGACGGCCCGTTTTCTGGCCGCCTCGCCCAGCGCTTTTCGCTCACCGGCGCAGGAAGCCAGCCGCGCGATCGCGTCGCGCAGTGCCCGGGCATCCGCAGGTGCGACCAGCACCCCAGTCTCGCCGTCGTGCACCACTTCTGCGATTCCCCCGGCATTGCTGGCAACCGTGGCCACCCCACTTGCCGCCGCTTCCAGCGCCGCGACCCCCAAACCTTCCCAGAGCGACGGAAACACAAAGATATCCAGTGCCCATAGCAGATCGCGAGAGGTTTCGATTCTCCCCAGGAACCGGGTACGCGTCGAGATTCCCAGCACCTCGGCTCGTCGCTCCAGCTCCGAGCGCAACGAACCCTCGCCGGCTATGAAACACAACACCGCACCCATAGCTGGCGCGATCGCTTCCAGCAAATGTCGATGCCCTTTGCGCTCTTCCAGGGCCCCGATGGTCCCCACCGCAATGGTCTCCGCCGCAAGTCCCAGCGCCTGGCGTGCCGCAATCCGCTCTTCGTTCGATGGCGGGCGAAAATATTCGCAGTCCACGCCGCTCGGGATGACCGTGATGCGCTCGCGGGGAACACCCGCGGAAGTCAGCGCAGTCGCGACGGCGTCGGAAATCGCGGCCACACCATCGACCGCGCGCGAGTACAGAAACGGCGCAAACAGCCGGTTGGGCCGGTAGTCCATCCTGCGCGTCGCGATCAGGGCGCGTGCGAGACCGCGGGCAAAGGGCGCCATCGCATGGGCGCGCGCGGTATGAAAGTGCACGACGTCGTAGCCCTCCCGGGCCAGGATGCTTCTGAGCCGCATCCCTCCGGCGAGGTCCACCGAGTTGCGCAATCGCAGACGGTGGCAGCGAATGCCTTCGGAGGCGGCGCGTTCGAAAAGTTTTCCCGCCGGATCGCAGATCAGCTCGGCGCGATGCCCCATCCGCAGCAGCTCACGGGTGAGCCCGAGCACTTGCGATTGCCCGCCGGCGAACTCGCGCTCAGGATCGACGCCCGCAACGCGCAGCGGCATCGCGGTCGAATCGATCGCGAGACGCTCGCGGTCGTTATATGCCTTGGCGTCAGGCATCAGCGGGTCGTCAATCCCAGAACCGGTAGTACAAAATTGCAAAGGTGGCTGTGATCGCGTCGCGCCAGCCGATTTTCTTGCCTTCTTCATAGGATCGGCCGGAGTAGGAAATTCCCACTTCGAAGATCCGCCATTTAGCGCGTGCGGCCTTGGCAGTAATTTCCGGTTCGATGGTGAATCGGTCGGCGGAAAGCTTGAGCTGCATGAGTTTGTCGCGCGCGAACCCCTTCATCCCGGTCTCCATGTCGCTCAGATTCAAATCGCTAATCGCATTCGAGAGCAGCGTGATAAACCGGTTGCCGACGTAATGCCAGAAAAACAGCACCCGATGGGGTCCACCCAAAAAGCGCGAGCCGTAAACCATGTCGGCGCGGCCGTCGAGAAGGGGCCGAATCATTTCGTGATAGTCGCGCGGATCGTACTCGAGGTCGGCGTCCTGCACGAAGACGTAGGGATTTCTGGCAGCGGCAAAGCCCAGCCGCAGCGCGGCGCCCTTGCCTTTGTTCCGCGCATGAAAGAATACGCGCACTCGCGGATCCTCCAGGCGCTGGAGAAATTCCCGGCTGCCGTCCGTCGAGCCATCATCCACCGCGATGATTTCCACATCGAAACCGCAGTTGAACACGCGATCGATCACCGTGCCGATGGTGTGGACCTCGTTGTAGACGGGAATCACTACAGAGATCTTCGCGGTCTCCATGGGACCTTCTCTGCGTCAGCGCGCGCAACCATACGATCCGCAGGTGGTGCGGTCTTACGCAAGTCTTTCGCGAGTCGCTGCTGAATCATTCGCCCCAGGCGGCGCACCTCGGAGCGCCGCCGCCCGGTACTGTGGTAAACCTCCGCGTAGGCGCACCACACGCGCATCCGATCTGTGCGGGTAAGCCCGGGCAAAGAAGAGTGCCCAAGTTGGACCAGATTTCTGAGCCGTGGCCGCGTGAAACGGGAGAGCCAGGTTCGGCGGGTTCGCTCGTGATCCAGGAGGATAAACCGGTCGGGTTCGTCACGGCTCGAAAGAATATTGAAGGGCGTTAGATCCCCGTGGAGGTAGCCGCGAAGGTGCAGGCGGGCGATCTCCGCGCCCAGGGCATGCAGGAGCGAACGTTTGCGCTTGAGGTCGCGCCCTGCTTCGCGCAGAAAACGCGGCATCAGAATACCGCGCGCGCGCGCGGTCACGATGATTTCGCGACCGCCACGCAGCTCCGAGCCCCATAACATAGGCGCTGGAGCTCGAAACCCGTCGCGCTGCAAAGCCGCGGCAATCGCGACTACGTGCTCAGCCGCTCCGCCGCGGACCCATCGGCTGAGCCGTTTCAGACCGTGCCGGGGACGAATTATCTTGACGAAGAGATCCTGGTTGCCAAGTTCTACCAGCGAGGTGTCGGCGTGCAGCGAGTGCCGCACCCGCTTCCCTGCGGTGCCGGCCGTGGTGTCGAGGGCGAGCCTGATTAGTGATTGGCGTAATTGGGGTGCAACAGTTCCCGCGAGCGTGAGTATCCAGCCGTTTTGCTGCGCGGTTGTTAGAGGGTCCGCTATTTGTGAACCATGGGGCACGGCCATCTAGTGGCACCGGGTTCCTAGCTGCGTCCTTTCCAAGTGAGCGCCACCCTTCATAGCGAGCCACCTAAGCGGTCTGGTGCCAACACACCTAGGGTCCTAATGCCGGCGGGGTAGGCGCTGATCGCGCGGCGGATTGTCGCCGCAACCCTTTCAGGTTCGATGCGTCGCATGCACTCGCGGCCGATCGGACAGTCGCGCAGGTAACACGGATGACAGCGGATGTCACTTGAGATCGCGAAATCTGCACAACCCCAGGGCGCGGAACGTTCCGCCGCGGTCGAGCCCCACAGCGAAACTACCGGACATCCGACCGCGGCTGCGATGTGCATCGGTCCTGAATCAGGGCCAAACGCGGCCGCGCATTGCGGAAATATCGCGATCAGGTCGCGCAGCGTGGTTTGCCCGGCGAGGTTTAGCGCGGGCCGCTCACCCAGCAAGCGCATCACCTCGGCGGCGATTCCGGTCTCGGCGCGGCCGCCGAGCAGCACCGGGAACAGCGCTGCCGTTCCGCTGGCCGGGCGTGCGAGCGAAAGAACCACTTGTGCTACGGACTCCGGAAAATAAAGGCGGCTCGGCCACGACGACCCCAGGATGACTCCCAGGATGGGCCTGGGAGTGGCGCGCAGCAGACCTCGCGCACGTTCCTGTTCTTGCGCTGATGCGCGCAGCCCGAATTCGATCGGCGCCGCCGGCAGCCCGAGCGAATCGGCGAACGCCTGGTATTGCAGCAGCTTCAAGCGCATGTTCGGTTGCGGCGCGATGTGGCGGGTGGAAAACAGATGGTTCAACTCCTTGGTATTCGCCGCAGCGAAGCCTATGCGCTCGCGGGCGCCAGACGCGAATGACGTGACGCCGCTCTTCAGATGTCGCTGCAGATCGAGCACCAGGTCGAATTGGCGTGCGCGCACCGCACGCAGGAAGGGCGCGAAGGACCACGGCGCCAGCCTGCGATCGTACACGATCACCTCGTCGAGCCACGGATGGCGCTCAACCATCGGACTCGCCTTGGGCTCGACCGCCCACGCGATATGCGCGTCGGGCCATCCCAGGCGGATTCTGCCGAGCAGCGGGAGCGCCCGCACCACATCGCCGATCGCGCCCAGCAGAACGATCAGAACGCGGCGTGGCGGGTTGGCGGTCTCCTCAGCGATGCCCATCGGCTTCGTTCACACGATGATAACTGCACCGGAGCGCTCCGGAAAGGTTGGTCCGGTGCGCCGAAACCGGGAAGAGGCTAATCAGCGATCGCACTCACCGCCGATCATGTTGATCATGCCGAAGGTGGTGACGATGTCGGGAATCATCCGCCCGATGAGCATTTTGTTGAGCGCCGCCATACCGAAGAAGCACGGTGGGCGCACCCGCACGCGATAGGGACGGCCGCTGCCGTCGCTGACCACGTAGAAGCCCAATTCCCCGTTCGCGCCTTCGACGGCGCAGTAGACGTCACCGGGGGGTACCTTGACGCCTTCCATGATCAGCTTGAAATGGTTCATCAGGCCCTCGATGGAGTTGTAGACCTGATGTTTGGGGGGCAGCACGATGCGGGGATCGGTTATTGAGATCGGTCCCTGGGGAAGAGCCGCCATGGCCTGCTCGATGATGCGCTTGGACTGGTACATTTCGTGAAAGCGCATGTTGAAGCGGTCGTAGTTGTCACCTTTCTCTCCAGTCGGAACCTCGAAATCGAAGCGATCGTAAACCAGGTAGGGATACGCCTTGCGCACGTCGTAAGAGACCCCGGTCGCGCGCAGCAACGGTCCGGTGAGTCCGTACGAGATTGCATCTTCGTGCGACATGATGCCGATCCCGCTCATCCGATCGATGAAGACGCGATTGCGCGACAGCAGCTTGTCGCAGTCGCTCAACACCGAATCCAGCATTTCGAATGCGTGCGCGATCCGCTCGTTGAAATCCGCGGGAAGGTCGTGGCTCACTCCGCCGAGCCGGCACCAGGTTACAGTCAGGCGCGCTCCCGTCACCGCCTCCACCAGGTCGTACAACAACTCACGCGCCTCGAGCATGTAAAAGGCCACCGTGGTCGCGCCCACTTCGCTGGAGGCCATGCCGAGGCAGGTCAGATGATCGGTGATGCGCGAAACCTCACTCATGATCGTGCGTACGAATTGGCATCGCTCGGGGAGCTCGATGTTCAGCAGCTTCTCCACCGCGAGCGCGAACCCGACGTTGTTGATACACGGCGACGCGTAGTTCAGCCGGTCGGTGTACGGGAAGCATTGTGTCCAGGTACCCTGCTCACACATTTTCTCGAACGCGCGATGCAGGTAGCCGACTTCCACATCGCAGTCCACGATGCGTTCGCCGTCGAGCTTCAGGTTGAATTTGATGGTGCCGTGCGAGGCCGGATGGGACGGTCCCATCTGCATCTCCATGATCTCCTCGATCGGATCCGACGCTTCGATCTTCTGCTGCCAGCGCGCGGGAAGTGCCATACGACTTGGTACCTGGAGTGGTCAGCGCGAGGGCGGCAACGGTGCCACCACGGAATCGGTTTCGGGAACGATCGGCTGGCGCCGTTGATAGGGATAGTCCTTGCGCAGCGGGTGACCCTCGAATGAATCGTACAGCAGAATGCGGCGCAAATCTCCATGACCGCGAAACTCAATCCCGAACATGTCGTAGCATTCGCGCTCCAGCCAATCCGCCGCCTTCCAGATCTCGATCACGCTGTCCACCCACGGATCCGCCATATCGACTTGCACCTTCACGCACAGACGATGGCGCAACTTTAGTGAGTTCAAGTGGTAGACCGCATCGAAGCGGGGCGTGCGCTCCAGCCAGTCGACCGCGGTCAGATCGGTCAGCATGTCGAAGGCGAAATCCGGCTCATCGCGCAGATTTTTGAGAAGCTCAGCCGCGCGATCGCGCGAAACCACGACCCAGTCCGCGCCATGAGCCTCCTGGGCCTGCAGAATTTCGACGCCGAAACGTTCCTTCAGTTTTTCAAGCAACATTGCGCTTCTTCCAGGCAGTCCGATCGACCGCTCCGTTCGACGGCGACGTTAGGCTCCGAGCACGATTCTCCGAAGCGACACCGGGGCGACGCGGACGGCGCGGATGCTCAGTTAGTTCCAGTCGAGAGCCCCGCGCTGCCAGGCGTAGATGAGACCGACGGTGAGGATAGCGATAAAGACCAAGGCTTCAACGAATCCAAACATACCGAGCTTTCGCAGCTCCACCGCCCACGGATACAGGAACACCACTTCCACATCGAACACCAAGAACAGCAATGCCGTCAGGTAGAAATGAACCGTGAAACGCCCCCACGCCGAGCCGCTCGGCGGGTTTCCGCATTCGAAAGGTTCGCCCTTGACCTTGCTCGGGCGTTTGGGACCCACGATCCGATTGATAGTAACCATGACTCCGGCGATAACGCCGGCGACAACGAAAGTCACCACGATCGGAAGCCAAGTCTCCACTGCACCGAACCCTTCAAACGGCTTGGCTCATATCACTATCGGAAGCGCGCCGCATTTTCCAATCAATCGTTTTGGAACGACCCGGCGAGGCCTCGCCACCCGACGAACCGCGACGACTGGTTGCGCGGGCAAGCCTCACGTACCGATCGTTTAATGGTTGGGAGGCAGCGCCAATCACATTAGCGACAGTCATCAGGGCTGCAATGAGCCGCTAATAATGTCTGAATCTGCCATACACCTCGGCAGCGTGAACCAGGTATCATTTTTCCCTTTAAACAAAGGACTTTATGGTGCTGCATTTTGCTTATCATTAGAGTTATTGACTTATGTCCGCAAGGTTACTAATTGCCGATCGGGGGATAGTGCAGGAAGGTCAACTCAAGACGGACCCGGCGCGGACACCGGGGGAAGGGGCTAACTATGCATCGTGATACCGAATTGCGGGCCTGGTTTGTGGAGTTTTTCGTTGTACTCGGAGCGTTGCTGTTCATGCTCGCCGGCCCGGTTGCGGCCGAGGTCAAACCCGGGGATTTCATCAACAGCGACAACGCCAACAAGGTAAAAGACCTCGTTTGCCCTGGCGTGCTCTGGCGTCTTCAAAACGGCATGACCATCAGGATAGTTCCGACCGAACGCATCGATTGGCCCCCGCCCTACAAGGAGGCAACTGAGAAGTACTCGCCGCAGGTTCGTTTAACTGCGGACCATCGTTCGCTCGTCGGTTATGTGGCGGGGCAGCCGTTTCCACTGATGGATCCCAACGATCCGGAAGTCGCCACCAAGATCATGTGGAACTACTTCTTCCGGCCAATTTCCACCGATGACTATGACCTTCGCTTCTTCGATGCGGAGAGCGTGTACGCCGGGAAGGGTAAGCCATACAAATCTCTTTGGTACTATCAGACCGGGCACTACGCCGGTTACAACGAAGTGGGCCGCACTGAAGTGCAGCCCATGCCAGTTGATCCCGACTTTCTGCATTCGGGACGCTACGCGATGACTGGACTTTATCCCCAGCTCGCTCCCCAAGACGGCGCCGGAGCCGGGTTCCTCCGCTATCGCTACGCGGATCCTAACCGGGCGGACGATGCCTGGAGCTACCTGCCCGCCGCCCATCGGCTGCGCCGGCTTAATGACACGTTGATGAGCACCGATCAGGACGCGGGACCCGAGTCTTACAACCCCGACGATTTCGAGTGCTTCGCGGGCAAGAATGAAAACTATAACTGGCGCTACCTGGGAGAGCGGTCGATGCTCGGATGCATCAACTCTCCG
>DASXMJ010000067.1 GCA_036495685.1 Candidatus Binataceae bacterium
AGTCGGACCGAGTTTCGGAGCAGAAGATATTTCTGCGCTTGGCGGAATGCGTCACAAGGTCTCTTCCTGGCCCATCGCGTCGATCCGGGGATCGATCAGGCCGCGATCGAGGAGTAACCGTACCACCCGGCGAAATTCGGAAGACAGCTGCTGCCTTTGAGGCGTAGCGAAAGATCACAGAGGATCCCGGATTATGCGGCGGGAGCGCGTGGTCGGCCATAGCATCATAGTGTCACGGCGAAGCACTAGTACCCACCTTCATCGGTCGTGTCGTGCGTTTTTGCGGCCCAGGTTTCAAGGACCGCCGGACCCGGTTAACCATGCGGGCTGGCGTACATGTCACCGCTCTTTCAACTCTCCACGATGACAGCTCTTCGGCCTGATTGGTGATGGTTGGCTGGGTGGCCTGCCTAAAACTGGAAAGAACGTCACCCTTCGGCGATTACATGCGCGATCGCCTCGCGCGCCGTATGCGTGATGCTCAAATGAAACACGCTGATGTTTTTCTTGCGCGCGAACGCCGCCGATTTCCCATGCAGCACGAGAGTGGGCGCTTTGCCGCGCTCGCGCACCACTTCGATTTCGCTCCAGCCGACGTTGCGGTTCCAACCGGTCCCCATCGCCTTCATCGCGGCTTCCTTTGCGGCAAACCGCGCCGCATAGCTCTGATAGCGTGGCACGCCGCGCGATTCGCAATACTTGATCTCGCCTTCGGTGAACACACGCGCACGAAAACGCTCACCGGTGGGCTCGCGTAAAAGCGCGCGCTCGATGCGATCGACTTCAATTGCGTCAATGCCGGTGCCCAAGATTTTCGCCATCAGCACATCCCGCCGAAAAGTATCGACTCCCGCGCCGCGCGTTTCAATCGGGGTTCGTGGCCTCGGTTCGCTTGCCGGCCGGCGACGCGCAATTCTAAGCTGCGGGTGAGTCGATCGCAGCATGGAGAACCTATGGCAAGCCTCAAAGTGACTGTAAATAAAACGCGCTGCATCAGTAGCGGAGATTGCGTCGAAACCGCGCCCGCGGTGTTCCAGCTCGATGCCGACGAAAAGTCCGAGGTGGTGAACCCGGGCGGTGCACCCGAGGCAACCATCCTGGCCGCGGCCCGTTCCTGCCCCGTGAAAGCCATCACGGTCGTGAATGAAGAAACCGGGGAGCAGCTCTTTCCCCCACCCAAAAAGTAGGCGGCGAGCGGATTGGCATTGAGAAAGCATCGTGCGGGTGAAATGACTATTGAGCAGACGCGCGACCTCAAGTGCGTCCGTAAACTGCTCGAGCAGGGCAAGATGCCCGCCGACGGCGTCGAATGGCCACCCGCCTGCTATCTGCTCGCCTTCGACGGGGATGCCGCGGTTGGAGTGGTGGGGGTCGAACCGATTCTCGACTCCGCGCTGCTGCGATCGCTTTACGTGGTAGAGCACCATCGCCACCGCGAGATTGGCCGACGGCTGGTCATGGCGGCCCGCCAGGCCGCCCACACTCGCGGAGCGCGCCAACTGTATCTGTTTGGCATCAGTGCGGAGAGTTTTTTTTCCCACTTGGGATTTAAGCGGGCGGCGCTAGAGGAGCTGACCGCGGCCCTGAAGGGCAGCCCTCAGACCGATTACTACCTGGCGCGACCGCAGGAGTTGGCCGGAGCGGTCGCATACTGGCTCGACATTTCGCGCGACGGCATCATCGAGCGATAGACATTAAAGTATTACTTTAGCTTTGCCGATTCCTGGCGCATTTCGGCCAAATTGGCGAGGGCCAGATGGACCAGCAGTTCGCCGCTGCCCTGGGCCACCCGGGAGGCTTCTACCTCGTATCCTCCGACCTCGTACGCCTCGCGAGTTGGAATGTAACCCACCAGATCATTGCAATAGCCCATCACAAAGGTGTGGCGGAAGTAGGGATTCGCTTTAATCGCGATTCCGAGCTCCGCGAACAATTCCCCCGGCACACCTACCAGGACAAGGTCGCCGATCGCGAGCAACGTCATATGGGTGTGTAGCTCTCCCCCGCCTTGATCAACGCGCCGGTCGCGACGATTCGCATCCGCGAGCGCTTCCACCGCGCCCAGCTCCTTGAGTGACAGCTGATGCTGATCGGTCAACCGCTTTTGCTGAATTCCGCCGACGCCCGCGTGGTTCTTAAGCGCGAGCTCGGTCTGTTGGGCATTGGCGCGCGCGATGGCGAGCCGCGCACTCAAGTCACGTAGTTTCATCGGAACTGGCAGGCGGCGCGTGACCACCCGGGCGGAACCGGTTCGCGGTGCGCGGGCGAGCGCCCCATTCGCAAGCGAGGCCGCGGCGTGCCCCCACTCGCAGCCGGTCGAGAAGTCGCCGCGGCGTACCGGATCGATGTTGCCGCCGGCTCCTTGCGTAAACAGCGCAATGGGAGATCTCGCGGAGTCCGATCTACCGGTGTCC
Source organism: Candidatus Binataceae bacterium (assembly GCA_036495685.1). Taxonomy (NCBI): domain Bacteria; phylum Candidatus Binatota; class Binatia (SeqCode); order Binatales (SeqCode); family Binataceae (SeqCode); species Binataceae bacterium (SeqCode). The sequence continues at coordinate 2,415 of DASXMJ010000067.1, forward strand.
TGTTGCAGCGCATCTATCGCGAACCCCGGCCAGTCACGCGAATAGAGCAGGTTGTCTTCACACAGCACCACCCCGTGACACGGGTAGTTGAGCATGAAAGCAATCGCGCCCGCCCCACGCATCGTGGTGAACAAGCCGAGGACCTTAAGCTCGTGATCGACGGCACCCGCATAGTTAGGCGCGAGCTGAATCGTTCCGTCCGCGCGCATGAGTCGTCGGTTGGTGCCCAGCCCGAACTGCGCGCCCGCCGCTGCCACGGCGGCCGGGCGCAGGTGCGCGTTCGCCTCAACCACCGCGCGCGCGATCCTGTCGGGCAGACTGCGTTCCCAATTCAGATCGCGCCCGGAAGCATCCGGCGACGAATCGCCGCGCGGCGTCGCGAAGATGTTGAAATGCGGACCTGAATGGGTATGGGTCGCGCAGACCATCACGGCTTCAGGCGGAATGTCGGTGTGCGCGGCGACCTGCTCCGCGATCGAATCGCAAATCCGGATTCCTAGCGCGAGTACCTCCACGCTCACGATCGCGGCCTTGCGGGTTCCGTCGGAAACCACTAGTGCGGCCGCGGTGAGGTCATCATGGATACCGGTCGAGCGCCCGGCGCGGCGGCCGTAACCTGCCATCGCGATGCCCACCGGCGGATCCAGCTTCACTCGCGCCGCGCCTGCGTGAAGGTGAGCCGACACCTCAGGATTCTCGCTCCAGGGTTGCGGTCGAAAGCTGCGCCGCGCACGAAGCAACTTTGGCCGCCGCGGCGATAATATCGTCAACGTCGGTGTCGTTGCCGAGCAACAGCTGATGTGGGAGCGCAACCTGTTGCTGCTCGAATAACCGCTCGGCGTTTGGGCACTCGTGCAGCTGTGCTGCCTCGGTACCCGCCAGGCGGCAGGCCGTGCGGTAGGTCGATGAAGCGATCGGAAAAAGGGCCGAGCGATAAACCGGCTCGTTAGCAACCCCGCAAGGAATTCCCTCCGCGCGCAGCGCGCGCAAGAAGCGATTGCGCGAGATACCCAGCCTCGCCTCGTCGACCTGGAAAAGAAACAGGTAAATGACCTCGCGCGTCACTCTGCGCTCGCGCGCAAGTACGATGATTCCCGGGATGGCGCGCAGCCCGGCGCGCAGGCGCTCGGCCTGACGGCTCTTGTGCTCGATCTGCTCAGGCAGCCGATCCAGCTGCGCCAGCAGAACCCCGCACTGCCACTCCGTCATCCGGTAGTTAGCGCCCAGCAAAGGTGCGTCGAAGGTGTCGCCGGGGCGCCGTCGCCCGCAATTGATCAGCGACTGGCAGCGCTGCTCGAGCTCTGGATCGTTGGTCGTGATCATTCCGCCTTCGCCCGCCGTCATCGGTTTGCTCGTCTGAAAGCTGAAACATCCGAGGTTCCCCCACGCGCCGGCTCCGCGTTCGCGCCATCGTGCTCCGGGAACGTGCGCGCAATCCTCGACAATTGCTATCGAGTGCTTGCGTCCTATCTCGGACAGGGCGTCGAGGTCCGCAAGCGTAGCGCCGTAATGCACCGGGATGATCGCCTTGGTGCGCGGGGTGATGAGCTGCTCGGCACGCTGTGGATCGATGCATGCGGTAGCAGGCTCGACATCGGCGAATACCGGACGTGCCAAAGCAGCAACCGCGGCATAGGCAGTCGCCGCAAAGGTGATGGCGGGGACGATAACTTCATCGCCAGGGCCGATCCCCAACGCTTTTATCGCCACTTCCAGAGCGCTGGTGCCCGACGAGGCCGGGATCGCGTAGCGGACCCCCTGGAAGGCTGCGAATCGACCCGCCAGTTCCGACGCTTTGCGATTGGGCGATGGGTGCCCGCCCCACGTGGTGGAGCACAGCACGTCTTCGAGTTGCGCCCGTTCGCGATCGTCGAATTGCGGCCAGCGCGTGAATGGCCGTTTGCGCAGCGGCTCACCGCCCAGCAATGCGAGAGAGGAGGCCATGAATCAGCTTCAAATCTACGCCGCTCGATTTGCCTGCGAAAGCTCTTCGATGGCTAGGATCGCCGCACGCAGGCCGTGCCTTTGACGAATTCCTTGCCGCTGTGAAATTCTTTCATTTTCCGAGCGAGGAGAGACGCCATGTATACCGAACTCAAATATGAACTGAACGATCACGTCGCAACTATCACTCTGCAGCGCCCCGAGGCGCGCAACGCGCTGACCTTTACCACCTATCGGGAGTTGGAGGATGCCATCCGGACTTCCACTGCGCGCTGTTTGATCATCACCGGCGCCGATCCCGCCTTTTGCTCCGGCGACGATGTGAAGCAGATCATGGCCAATGCCTCCGCCCGCCCCGCCGTCACAAATCTCGCGCCGCGCCTTACCCCCGCCGCGGATGCCTTATTGCATACCGACATTCCGATCATCGCCGCGGTCAACGGCGCGGCGATCGGATGGGGGATGGAACTCTCTTTGATGGCCGATCTTCGGGTCGCGTCGGAGAAAGCGCGCTTCGGTGAGCTGTTTATCAAGCGCGGCCTGTGCTGCGACGTGCCGGGCATCGGCCGGCTAGCGCAGGTGGTCGGGCGCGAGATGGCCGCCGAATTGCTCTTCACCGGCGATATCATCGACGCTCCTCGAGCGCATCAGATCGGCCTCGTGTCGCGCGTCGTTCCGCACGACCAGCTCCTGCCGGCGGCCGGCGAGCTCGCGCGCAAGATCGCATCAAATCCCCCCCTGGCGGTTCAGAAATTGAAAAACGGTTTGCGCCGTGCGCTCGATCCCGATTGGCGCGAACTCGGCGCATGGGTGAGCTCAAGCTTGGCAGAGCTATTTAAGACCGAAGACCACAAAGAAGGGGTGGCCTCATTCCTGGAAAAACGGGAACCGCATTTCGTGGGCCGCTGATCGTAGCTCTGCTTTCGCAACAATGATCGGCCCGGGCCCGACTACCAGCCCGGGTCGAATTTCCGGGATGTCCGCAGCAATGGGAAATTAAACCGGCAGCGCGTCGATCAACACCCCCGCCAGTAGCGCCGGCTCGTTACCGTTGTTTCTCCAGGCGTGATTCGTGCCTCGTTGCACGACCACTCGAACGGCTTCAGTCTCACCTCGTCCTGCTCGAGGACCTGGCTGGCATCGCCCTTAAGCAGGACAATGTAATCGACGGTCCGGGTCGTATGCATCGCAGGACCTCGTGTGGTATCCACCCGGCAATGCTCGCCGCCGATTGCTCTGAATCCCTCGGTGGCCTGTTCTTCCAGCTGCTGGCGCGAAAGCTGTTTGTTGGTCGGCGCCAGGATAAAGAACCCGAAAGATACTCGCGTTGACGGGCGGCTCTAGACGAACCGGGCGCGCGCCCGCATCGGCGGGATTTCGGTTGTCCGCGGGGGTCCGGTCGGCAATCCATATTTCACCAAGTCCAGCGCGTTCGGTTCCGACGATCGATCGCGGAGGTCCGTCGAGCGCGACGATGGACCTGCCTTCCGCGTTGTGTCCGGTGACGACCCTGCGGAATTTATCGATCATTGATGGTTCTCCTGCCGCATTTAACCTCGACTTGCTTCACCCGAGAGTGTAGGTGGTTTGCTCGCGAAGACCGCAGGAGCCATCAAGCGCCGATCCTTGCAACGGCGCTGTTTGCTCCCAACCTTAACGAGAAGCGGCAATGATCGGCGAGATTTTCGAGAACCCCTCGAGGACCTCGAAAGAAGTCTGCGAAGGCCCATTTGGTCGGAGGGGCACACGGTCATTCTCCCCCCGTGAGCGCCCCTGAGGGACGGTTACCAAGGCGGCTTGGTTCATCCCGCGCTGCGCATCGGCAATGGCCCAAGAGGGGAGCAGCCAGCAGCTAGCTCAGCAATCGATGCGTCGGCGCGGTAAGCCTGTCGATTGCGAGGCCGTGAGGGCAGGCGCCCGCGCAGGGTTTTGCGGTGCACGTGAGGCACGCTTCGGCATTGCGCTCCAGCAATGAATACTCAGCGCGCGCAAACCGCAGGTCGCCATAGTCTTTCGCATACATCCGCGTGCGCATCACGTCGGCAATCGGAACCTGCTTGGGACACGAATCCTCGCACGCGCTGCATGCCTGGCGGCAATATGAAGTACCGTTGATCTGCGCATAGCGCCGCAGAAGCCGCAGGTCGCCCACCGCGGTGCCTTGCCATCCCGAGGCGCCCAGGTACTCGTCGATCATTTCCTTGCTGGTCATCGAAACGATCAGCGCATTGACGTTCTGGTTCGACAACACCCAGCGAAACGCCGCCTGTGAGAAGGTCGCGCCGCCTTGTTCGTAGGGCCGCATGTCGTTGAGCCGTGCCCCCATCAGGGTCTTCATCACTACGACCCCGACATTTTTTTGCTTCGCCTTGGCCATGATGCGAGGCAGATCGGGCTGGCGCGCAACGAAATCGAAGCCACCGAGGAAGCGTTGGTAGAAACGGGGGTCCTGCCCGAAATTGTGCGCCGCCAGGAAGACATCGATTCCATCGGAATCGAGCGCGTAGTCGAGGCATTCCGCGAGATGCCCCGCGTGACCGGACATGCCGACGAAACGGAGCTTTCCCTGTTTACGCGCAGCGGCGGTGAATTCGAGCCACTCCGGATTCTTGAGTCGAGCCACATCGTTCACCGCGTGATTGAAGTAAACATCCACGTGGTCGGTCTGCAGTCGTCGCAGACTCCCCTCGAGCGCTTCCATCATCATCGCGCGACTATCGGTCGGGCTGGTGATTACCTTGGAAGTGACGAAGACCTTGTCGCGCTTGCCGCGTAGCGCATTGCCAATCGTCTGTTCAGACTCGTGGTCGGTATAGGTCTCCGCGGTATCGAAGTAATTGATTCCGCGGTCGTAGGCGTGAAGGACGATATCTTCCTCGCCGCTATGGAGCCGGCTGCCACCGAACGAGATGTCCGAAATCTTGAGCCCGCTCCGCCCCAGGGTGGTGTAGCGCCGCACCTGCGGGGGACCGGCTGGCGGCGTCGATGCGCTCACCTCTGCGAGCGGGATCAGTCCGACCCCGATTCCGGCCAGCGCGCCACGCTTGATAAATTCCCGCCGATTGAGAACCTCTCGTCGCGAATCAGCCATAGACCTTAGTCCTCCGGACTTGTGCGCGAGCTCGCAACAGGCGCTTTGAGTCTATCGAACTATCTGGTCGGGCGGAACCACGCTCGGTTTGTGCTTCCCGATTGAACCGACGAACCGCGCACAACCCCGCGGACGGGGGCTTGCCCCAACGCCGGACTGCTAACTACTCGGTTACGGAAGACAGCGGCTTGGCGATAGCTTCCAGCCCTGCGCGCTCGGCCGCCACCCCGAACCGCAATTCCACCCCGGCGGCTGCCAGCATCAGGCCCGACGCAATCAAGTAACCCACGTTGAGAGCCCTTCGCGATCCAGTATCGATGAGTACGCCGAAAAACCACGGCGCCGCGACCCCGCCCACGGCGGTTCCAATCGAGAAGAAGATTGCGATTGCCAGCGCGCGAACCTCGAGCGGAAAAATCTCACTGACGGTCAGGTATGCAGAGCTTGCTGCCGAAGATGCAAAGAAAAACATCACCGTCCACAGCACCGTCTGCGAGGTCGCCGTCAACGCACCTTTTTCAAAAAGATATCCGGTCACGATCAGGATCAGCGCCGACGCGGTAAAGGTTCCGGCGATCATCGGACGACGTCCCACCGTGTCAAAGAAGTGCCCGAGGACCATCGGACCAATAAAATTCGACAGCGCGAACGGCATCAGGTAAAGCCCGGTACTTTCGTACGAGACTCCATAGTAACGGTTGAGAACCAACGCGTAGGTAAAGAATATCGCGTTGTACAAAAACGCCTGCGCGGTCATCAGCGAGAGCCCCAGCACGCTGCGCTCGCGATATTCCTTGAGCAGAGGACGTACAATCACCTCGAGTCCAAAATCATGGCGTACCTTGATTCTCAGCGGCTCCACGCCCTCGAGCCCAGCCAGCCGGGCTCTCTCCACACTCCCCAGCTCCGCCTCAAAGTCGCGCACCAGTTCCTCGGCTTCCTCGCGTCGACCGTGCGTCATCAGCCATCGCGGACTCTCGGGTATGAATCGACGCAGGTACAGGATCACCAGGCCGATGATCGCACCGATGCCGAAGCCGAGGCGCCAGCCCAGGTCGATCGGGAAAATTCTGGTGTCGAGGATCAACCCGGTCGAGGCCGCCCCGGCCAGCGCGCCCAGCCAGAAGCTGCCGTTGATCATCAGACCGATTCGTCCGCGAAGGCGCGCTGGAATGAGCTCGTCGATCGCCGAATTCACCGCCGAATATTCGCCGCCAATTCCCGCCCCGGTCAGGAACCTAAACAGCGCAAAGCTAGTCAGGTTCCACGACAGCGCGGTCAGCGCCACGCCGATCAGGTAGGTCCCGAGGCTGACAAAAAAGAAGGTGCGACGCCCATAGCGATCGGTTAGATGGCCGAATACCAGCGCGCCAAGCACCGCCCCGACCAGATATGCCGAGCTGATCGAGCCGATCTGCGCCGCCGTAAAATGCAGTACGTCGTGCCTTTGCAAAACCGCGCTGATCGCGCCCATCAGAGTTACTTCGAGCCCATCGAGCACCCACGTGATCCCGAGCCCCACTACCAACAGCAAGTGGAAGCGGCTCCACGGCAGCCGATCGAGCCGGGCGGGAATCAGGGTCTCGAAAACCTCAGTGGCTTCCTGATTCGTGGGCGATGAAGAAGCGGAAGGCTCGGCCATAACGTTTCTCCAGGAGATCGGTTATCGTTGGCGACTGTTGGAATTACAGCCTATCGGGGTCGCGATCTCTAGCAGAAGATGAGCGCTGCGCGCCTCACGCGTGGAAACCACCGCGGTTGGCAGGGGGCATTTTCCACCCAAAAATGGGCGCTCGGTCGCGTTGTTGCGGTGCGCTGCGCGTCGCATGCGGGTATCGCCGGTTGGAAAGTGGGTGCGGGTCTTGGTCCGTGGGCCGCGTCACCGAGCAGTTACCGCCGAGTCGAAAATTCAACGCGCGGGCGCCTTGCTCGTATGGAGCAACTCCTGCGCGAGCTCCGCCAGTAGCCGCCGCACCTCGCTCGGGCTCGCTACCCGATAGCGGGCCCAACTGGGTCGCGCCGAACCCACCAGCACCCCGATACCGTCATCGCGAATTTCCTGAAACGCATCTTCGTCGGTGGTGTCATCGCCGAAATAAACCGGCACGGATTTGGGGTAAGCGCACTCCTGAAGAAGCGTGCGAATTGCCCTTCCCTTGCCGCCGACTCCTCGCGGAAGCAGTTCGTCGATCATCTTGCCTCGCAGGATCCGCAACCCGGGTGTTTTGGCTTCCACGAAGTTTCGCAGTGCGGCACACCGCTCGTGCGCAAGCGCCGGGTCTACCATGCGATAGTGCACCGCGATGGCGACCCGCTTGTCTTCGATAACGAAACCCTCAGTGGTCGCCACGTTGCGAGCGAGCCATGCACGCGCCGCGACGAGATCGGCTTCGGCAGCTTCGACGCCGGGCGCCAGGCGGCTGACTCCGTCGGCGCTCATGATCTCCAGACCGTGGGTCCCGGCGAAAAGGATTCCGCGCTCGACTCCGAGCATGCGGCGGACCTCTGCAATCTCGCGCCCGCTTATAATTGCGACTGTAATCCGCGCCGGGTCGCGCGCCAGGGCGCTCAATACTTCGCCGACTCCGCTTAGGGGACGTGCATCGGCCGGGTGGGGGACTATCTCGGAGAGCGTGCCATCAAAATCGAGACACAGGAGCAGCGAACCCCGCGCCAACACCGCCGTCAGCAATCCACGCGGAATCGGCTCTGGCTGTTCAGTCGGCGGTAAGCTCGGCGGCGGGCTGCTCAAGCGCGCGTCTTCCGATGAGCGAGTCGAGGAAGGTGGTCGACCAGCTTTCCAGGTCATTAGCTCGCAGCTTCGCGCGCAGCGAGCTCATCCGCGTGATCTGCTGTTTGGCCGGCATCTCCAGCGCTTCCTCGATCCGCGCTGCTATTTGATCGAGGTCGTATGGATTCACGAGCAGCGCTTCGGTCATTTCCTCGGCCGCTCCAGCGAATTCACTCAGGATCAGCACCCCATCGTTGCCGGGACGGGACGCGACGTATTCCTTGGCGACCAGGTTCATACCGTCGCGCAGGGGGGTCAGCAGAGCCACGTCGCTGGCCTGGTAGTAGGGCACCAGCTCCTCGGTTTCGAATTGCGTGTATAGATAGCGAATCGGCACCCAGCCTTCCGAAGAGAAGCGTCCGATGATGCGCCCAACCTGCTCGTCGACCTGGCGCTTTAGCTCGGAATAGTCCCGAATGCGGGTGCGCGAAGGTACCGCTATAAGGACCAGTGAGACGTTGCGGTGTGCGCTCGGATTGCGCTCCAGGAAGCGTTCAAAGCCCAGAATGCGCTGCAGCAAGCCCTTGGTGTAATCAAGCCGGTCCACGCCGAGGATGATTCGATGGTTCTCGCCGAAGCTACGACGCAGTCGCATCGCCCGATCGCGCACCCGCGGACTTTCTGCCAGTTCTTCGAAATAGCTGACCGCGATCCCGAGCGGAAATGCGCCGACTTTTACGGTCCTGCCGCCGAAATGGATTTCCTCGCGGTCGAAGTCGACCTTCGCTCCCAGGATGCGCTCGCACGAGCGCTCGAAGTGAGTCACATAGGCCGGCGTGTGAAACCCGATCAGATCGCTGCCCAGCATCCCCGCGAGCAACTCGCGACGCCAGGGAAACACGCGGAACAATTCCTGCGGCGGAAACGGCACGTGCCAGAACAGCCCGATCGGTAGCTCCGGGCGGCGCGCGCGAATCATCATCGGCGTGATCGCCAGGTGAAAATCCTGCACCCACACCACGCTCGACGACGAGGCCTCGGTCGCAGCCAGGCTGGCGAAGTTCATGTTGACCCGCTGATAGTTGTTCCACTGCGCGCGATTAAAGTGACAGATCGGCGCCATGTAGTGCATCAGCGGCCACAACCCCTGGTTACACATGCCATAGTAGAAGTTGGAAACGTCGCGCTCGCTCAAATCCGCAAACACCAGGTCAAAACTCGGGCGGTGCGGCGGCATCGCCACGCGCTTCTGCATGGTGCGGCCCCCTGGCCACGCGATCCAAGTCCCGCCGTGCTCCTCGAGCAGGCGCTGAAAGGTGCTGCCCACTCCGCCGACCGTCGGCTCGATACGCTCACCCGCGAGGTCCCGAACGATACGAATCGGGGCCCGGTTGGACATGACCACGAGGTTGTAGCCCCGCTGTGGGGTGTGGTGCGCGCGGGCGCGCACCGCATCGTGGAAAATAGTCCGCGGATGACGTGACGGAACGATTTTGTTTCCGGCGGACATCAGCAAACCTGATCGCGGCGCGACCTCGGTTGAATCGTTGGAGGAAATGTAGGAGTTAGATACTTGATACACCCGATCATCTCGCCTGAGCAACCGAGCGGGCGCGCGGGCTTCACCACATGGCTTCGACTGCTCAGCATACCGCCGATCCCTTTGAGTTCCGTTCGTTGCTGAATTTGACCCTCCTGACGGGCCTGCGGGCACGCGATCTAGCCGAATTGGTGCAACACATGCGCACCGTTCCGGGTGCTGTGATTTACCATCATACTCACCATTTTCTGGTTCAGCACCAATTTCTTTCGCCGGAACCGCCAAATGATTTCGCATATTGGGTCTCAAACATCCTGCTCGAGGAGCGTTTAGGCGAGGAATTAGCCGCGGTCGACCTGCTTCGGTTTCCTACCCTGCGTGACCTGCGGAATGCTTTGATCAAGGTCATCCAAGGCTTCCTTGACCGGAGCAGCAATCTCCGTACCGCCCCGCCCGGCGAGGAGTTTCACTTCATGGAGTCCGTATCCTACGTGATGCCAACCAGCGTGCGCGCCACCAATCTGGCGGAGTTCCGCGAGGGCCTGGCGCGCGTCTCGCTTAGCTCCATTGCCTACCACATGTTCGACGCACGACTGCGATTGGAGAGAGCTGACAACGACTTCTCAAGATGGCTCGAGCATTCGCTGGGTGAGGCGCAAATCGCGGAAGCGTTCCGCAAGGTCGATCCGTATACCTATACCTGGGATGGGTTGCGCCGCCGCTTGCTCGGGATGGTCGGTCAAAAGCTAGAAGAGAACAGCCGTGGCCGGGCTTGAGGAGTACCGCCCCATCGTCGGCGAGGGCGTCGTCGCCGAGCTGAGACTCTTGGGCGAGCGCCTAAGCGGTCGGAGCATTCTGAACGTCAACTCGACCCGCGTCGGCGGTGGGGTCGCCGAGATTCTCAATCGGCTGGTACCGCTCCTCCAGGAAGTTGGGGTCGATGCGCGCTGGGACGTCATTCGTGGGACCCAGGAGTTCTTCGATCTCACCAAGCGCATGCACAATGCGCTCCACGGCAAGCACGACGTCTTCAGCGCGCAGGACCGCGAGATTTTCAATCACGCCACCGAGCAGAATCTTGCTTCGCTCGACCTGGGGGCGGACATCGTCTTCATTCACGACCCCCAGCCCGCGGGCCTGATTCGCGCCAAGCGTGACCTTTCCAACAAGTGGATCTGGCGATGCCATATCGACGTTTCGGCACCCGCCCCCGGGGCGTGGGAGTTTATCGCGCCCATGGTCGAAAAATACGACCTCAGTGTGTTTTCGGCGCCGCAGTTCAGCCGCGAGCTGCCGATCCCGGAGGTACTGATCGCACCCTCCATCGATCCGCTCTCGGACAAGAATCGGGAGCTGCGCGATTCGGAGATCGAACAGGTCCTCAAGCGAATTGGGATCCGCAGCGATAAGCCGATCGTCACCCAAGTTTCGCGCTTCGACCGCTTCAAGGACCCGATGGGGGTGATCGATGCATTCCGCCTGGCGCGTGAGCGCGTCGACTGTCAATTGATTCTGGCCGGGGGCGGCGCCACCGACGATCCCGAGGGCGCCCAGGTGCTCAGGGAGGCCCGAGAACGCGCGTCCGACGACAACGACATTCATATCGTCGATTTGCCGCCAACCTCCAATGTCGAGATCAATGCAATTCAGCGCGCGTCGACCGTAGTGATTCAAAAGTCGCTTAAAGAAGGCTTCGGCCTGACGGTTTCGGAAGCGCTCTGGAAGGGAAAGCCCGTGATTGCCGGGGCGGTGGGAGGTATTCCCCTCCAGATCACGCACAAATACTCAGGCATTCTGACCCACACGGTAGAAGGCACCGCGTTCTGGATCAAAATGCTGCTCTCGGCCCCGGAGTTCGCGGCCAAGCTCGGCGAGAACGGCCGCGAACACGTGCGTAACAACTTTCTGCTCACGCGTCACATGCGCGACTACCTGCTGGCGTTTCTCTATCTGGAAAGTCCGCATGAGAGCGTGGTCGAACTCTAGGGCGCACCGCCATCCGGCACGCCTTGACAATCAGCGCAGCAGAGAAGTTCACTCGTTCTCAGCCTGTTAGGGAGGTCATCCCGGTCATGCCGCGAATAATCGATTCGGACGGTCACATCGTGGAGCCGCCCGCGCTCTGGAAGGATTACACCGAGTCTGCCTATCGGGAGCAGATGATCCAGATTCGCCGCAACCGGGACGGGCAGGACGAATTGTTCATCATGGGTGAAAACCGCAGCCGTCCAAACCTGCCGGTTGCGGCCTCGGTGATCCCCGGCGGACTGTCCGATCTGAAGCAGGCGCGCCAACTCACCTGGGACGATGTACCGCCCGGCGGCTTCGATCCGCACGCCCGCATCAAGGTCATGGACGCCGAGGGCATCGATGTCGCGGTTCTCTATCCTTCGATGTGGCTGCTTTACGGTGATTTAACCGAACCAAAACTACAGGCTGCGGCGTGCCGCGCCTACAACAACTGGATGGCCGACTTCTGCAGAGCCTACCCGAACCGGCTTTACGGCGTCGCCCCGATGCCGCTGCTGGAGGTTGGTGAAGCAGTGCGCGAGCTGCGTCGCGTGGTCCACGAGCTCGGCTACAAGGCGGTGTTCGTCAGACCCAATCCCTTCGGCGGACGTCGACTCAACGATCGCGCCTACGATCCCTTCTGGCGCGAGGCCGAGGAACTCGATGTTCCGGTCGCCGTCCACTCGAGCTTCGGTACCCGGATGCCGACCATGGGAGCCGACCGCTACCATGATCCGTTTTTTTTCCACATGGTCTGTCATCCCTTTGAACAGCAGGCCGCCTGCATGGACGTGATTTGCGGCGGGGTACTGGCGCGATTCCCGCGTCTTCGGGTCGCATTCCTCGAATCCGGAATCGGATGGCTCGGATATTGGCTGGATCGCATGGACAGCCACTACGAGAAGATGCACGACTACGTGCCGTGGATGAAAAAGAAAGCGACCGAGTATTTCATCGAGCAATGCTACCTGACCCTGGATCCCGAAGAGCGCACCCTCGCCGCGATGGTCTCGCTGGGCGTGGAAGGTAATGTGCTATGGGGATCGGACTATCCGCACTTCGATTGCACCTTTCCGGGCGTGCTGAAGCAGGTGCGCGAGGCGCTGGGGGTGCTGCCGGAGACCTCGCGCACGAAAATACTGACCGAGAACGCGATCAACTTCTACCGACTCGGCTGAAGGTGGTCCCGTTGGCGCCGTAGGGCGGCGGCGCGAAGATTCGGCGGCGAAGTTTCCCAAAGACGCCGATGTCCCGGGTGCGCCGTTGGTCACACCGGGCACCTCTCCAAGCCTCGTCCGGCGAGGCTAAAACATGACCAGGACGCCTTCAGCGTGGGGTGTGCGACTTCAAGAACTCGCATACCCGCTTCACCGTCTGCGGAATCAGCTCCGGAGTCTTCCATTCACGAACCAGCGTCGCGTTGGGCGCCAGCAGGGCGATCTCTTCCGAGGTCGGCGTAGGATGATAATCGTCACTGCCCATCAGAATGAGCAAAGGCGTCTTCACCGACCGCACAAAGTCGCGCGAAACGTTGAAGACAAAGTCGGTTCCGTACATTCGATCGCGAAACGCCCGCAGACCCGCTGCGTCAATCTCGGGATGGTTCGGTTTGAGCGCGTCCGCCCATCCGTCAAACATGGCGTAGAACATCTCTCGATTCTTCGGCGACAGCCCGATCGGGTTCTGCAGCACTGCCGCGCTGATTCGATTGGGCGCAGCCTGAATCGCCCCTAGGCTGTAAGAACCACCGATACACCCGCCCATCACGTGGCAACGATCAATCTTCAGATGGTCGAGCAGCGCAAGATGATCACCCGAGTAGCTATGCCACCCGTCCGAAGCGGAGAATGGGGCCCGCGACTGACCGGCGTTGCGTTGATCCATCGCGATGACCCGGAAATCCCCGGCCAGCTCTTTGGTCGGATCGAATGGACTCTTGCTCCAGAATTCGATGCTCGACCGCATCCCGCCTGGCGCGAACAGCAAGATCGGAAAGCCTGAGCCATACTCTTCGTAGTAAAGCGAAACTCCATTGCGTTCGAATGTTGGCATGCTTCAGCACCTCGATGCGGCCAGAATGCTGCGATGCGGGCCAATCTTCAAGGGCGTGCTCGACCCTGGCGCCGAGCGCAAGTTTCTGGGGCGCCGTTGGGCCAGACCCTCTGTGGGTAACCGTGACAAAGGTGATTCGGTGGTGCCGACCCGCGCTGCTTAGTCTCACCTCGAACTGAGCGGTGACGCAAACAAAAGGCCCGCCTACGAGGCGAGCCGTCGGCGGTCGGCCTCGCTCTCGCTGCCGTTGATCGCTGCGGGCTCTGCTCTCGGCACGTACTGCTCGCCGGTCCGCCACGCGTGGTACCGTTCGATGAACACTTCCATGTAAGTGTAGAAGACTGGCGTGATGTAGAGGGTAAGGAACTGCGAGAAAAAGAGTCCGCCCACCACCGCTACGCCGAGCGGACGGCGCGACTCTGCTCCCGCGCCGATTCCCAGCGCGATCGGCAGGGTACCCATCAATGCCGCCGCCGTGGTCATCATGATCGGCCGAAAGCGGATGATGGCGCCCTCGAAGATCGCTTCAGCCGGGCTCTTGCCTTCGTTACGTTGGGCGTCGAGAGCGAAATCGATCATCATGATCGCGTTCTTTTTCACCAGGCCCACCAGCATGATGACGCCGACGAATGCGAACAGGTCCAGCTCCATTCCGAATAGCCAGAGGGTCAGCAGCGCCCCGAAGCCTGCCGAGGGGAGCCCGGACAGAATCGTGACCGGATGGATAAAGCTTTCGTAAAGGATGCCGAGCACCAGGTAGATGACCAGGATCGTCATCAGCAGCAGCATCCCGAGGTTGCCCATCGAACTTTCAAAGGCCTGTGCGGTCCCCTGGAAGCTCGAGGTGACCGTGTCTGGCAGGGTGTTCGCGGCAAGCCGCCGCACTTCGTTCAGCGCCTTGCCCAAAGAAGCGCCGGGCGCCACGTCAAACGAAATGGTCGCCGAAGGCAGCTGTCCGAAGTGATTGATTTGTAAGGGCCCCAGCGACCGCGTGAACTTGACCACGGTGTCGAGCGGTACCAGGTCGCCACTGCTGGAGCGCACGTAGAGTAGCGAGAGCGTGGACGGATCGAGCTGATATTGCGGCTCCACCTCCATGATCACCCAGTACTCGTTGTTGGGCGCGTAGATCGTGGAAATCTGGCGCGCACCGTAAGCGGTGTAGAGCGCGTCCTCAATCGACTGTGCCGAGACTCCTAGCACGTGCGCCTTGTCACGATCGATGTCGACCGTGACTTGCGGATTCTCGACTTGGAGGTCGCTGTTCACCCCGCGCAAGTCCTTGAGCTCATGCATTTTGCCTTCGAGTATCGGCGCGTACTTGTACAGACTGGCGGTGTCAGGGCTTTGCAGCGTCATCTGGTACATCGACCGGGTGAATTGAGCGCCCAGCTGAATTGGCGGCGGGTTCGACAAAAAGGCGCGCAGCCCCGGTACCGAGTTCACCAGTGGCCGCCACTTGGCGATCAGCTGGTCGACCGAGAGTTTGCGCTCCGCGCGCGGCTTCAAATGCAGAAACAGAATTCCGGTATTGGTCGAACCGCCGGGGCCGCCAACTCCCACTCCGGCGAAGAAGCGCCGGATGTTGGGATTATTTTTGAGCAGGCTCACCTCCGCGAGTTGATGCTTGACCATTGAGTCGAAGGAAATGCCCTGCGCAGCCTGCGTGAAGATGATTAGTTCCTCGTTATCCTCGCTCGGCAGAAAGCCCTTCGGAATCAGGTAAAAAAGCAGCAGAGTCACCAGCAAGATGATGCCCGAAACGACCATCGTTGCGGGCCGATGCCGCATGACCCAGGACAGGCTGCGCTGGTAAACGTCGAGCGTCGCATCGAAGTACCTCTCGGTGACGGCGTAGAGGTGGCCGTGATGCTCACTCTTCGGCGGTTTGAGAAAGCGCGAGCACAGCATCGGGGTCAGCGTCAGCGACACGAATCCCGATACCAGGATCGCCGCGCCGATGGTGACCGCAAATTCGTGCAGCAACCGCCCCAAAATCCCGCCCATGAACAAAACCGGGATAAACACCGCCGCCAACGACACCGTCATCGACAGGATCGTGAAGCCGATCTCGCGCGCGCCATCGAGCGCCGCCGTGTAGGCGTCCTTACCCATCTCCATGTGACGCACGATGTTTTCCAGCATCACGATCGCGTCATCGACCACGAAGCCGACCGCCAGCGTGATCGCCATCAGGGAAAGATTGTCGAGCGAATAGTTCAGCGCCCACATCACCGCGAAAGTGCCGATAATCGACATGGGGAGCGCCAGGCTCGGGATAATGGTGGCCGACAGGTTGCGCAGGAACAGGAAGATGACCATGACCACCAGCGCCACCGTCAGCAGCAGCGTGAATTGGACGTCATTTACCGATGCGCGAATCGTTTCCGAGCGGTCCCCCAGGATGTCGATGTGCATAGCCGCCGGGACCTGGGCGTTGAACATCGGGAGCAGCTTCTTGACGTTGTCGACGACCTCAACCGTGTTGGTTCCAGGCTGGCGCTGGACCGCCAGCACCACCGCCGGCTCTCCGCTCGACCAGTTGGCGCTTTTGTCGTTCTGGACGCTGTCGAGCACTTGTCCGAGGTCCTCGAGACGGACCGGTGCGCCGTTGCGATACGCTACCACCAGGGGTCGGTACGCCGCCGCGCTGGTCAGTTGACCATGGGTCTCAACCGTGAAGGCCTTCTGCTTGCCGTAGAGCGTGCCGGTGGGGATGTTGACGTTGGCGCTCTGGACGGCTTGCGCGACTTCCTCGATACCGATTCCGCGCGCCGCCAGTTTTTTGGGGTCGAGCTGAATGCGCACCGCGTACTTCTGCGAACCGTATACCTGCACCTGCGCCACCCCGCTGACCATCGAGATGCGCTCGGCTAAAAACGTTTCCGCGTACTCGTCGACCTGTGAAATCGGCATGATGGTCGAGCTGAGCGACAGGTAAAGAACCGGAGAGTCGGCTGGATTTACCTTGCGGAAGGTTGGCGGACTCGGCATGCCCGGAGGCAATTGGGAAAGCGTCGCGGTTATCGCCGATTGTACGTCCTGCGCGGCTGCATCGATGTTGCGTGAAAGATTGAATTGCAGGGTAATCGAGGTCGATCCCAGGATGCTGGTCGAGGTCATGGAATCGAGGCCGGCGATCGTCGTGAACTGCTTCTCCAGAGGCGTTGCTATGGAGGACGCCATGGTCTCTGGGCTGGCGCCCGGCAGCGATGCGTTCACCTGGATGGTCGGAAAGTCCACGTTCGGCAAATCGCTTACCGGCAGCAGCCGGTAGGCCATAAAGCCGAACATTACGATCGCCAGCGAACACAGCGTCGTCATCACCGGCCGGCGTATGAACAGCTCGGCAATACTCACGACGCCACTCCGGGGCCCTGCACCAAGCCGCGCTTGATGGTAACGCTGGCACCGGGAATCAGGCGCAGCTGACCGTCGGTCACCACCGTCTCCCCGGACTTGAGTCCCCGTTCGACCACCGTCTCGCCATCGTAGGCCTCGCCGACCACGACTGGGCGGGGTTGCACCTTCATATTCTTGCCGACCACGAACACATACGACCCATCGAGACCGGTCTGAATCGCCTGCGAGGGAACCAGCACGGTGTTCGGCCGCTCATCGAGGATGAGCGTGGCGTCGACGAATTGCCCGGGCCACAGCTTGTTGTCGAGGTTGGAAAAAATCCCCTTGAGTTCGATCGTGCCGGTCTTGGCGTCCACGGTGTTGTCCACGAAGCTCAAGTTCCCGCGTTCGATGACGCCTTGTTGTCCGGGAATGGCGGTGTCGACGGTCAACGTCCGGTCCGCCATGTAGCGGCGGACTTCGGGCAGGCGCTGCTCTGGAATCGAAAAATCAACGTATACCGGTTTGATCTGATTAATCACGACCATCGCGGTGTCGGCGTTCGCTTTTACCAGATTTCCCGGATGAACCAGCAGATTGCCGGTGCGCCCATCGATTGGCGCGCTGATCTTCGTGTATGCGAGGTTGAGTTGCGCCGTTTGTACCGCCGCATTGTCGGCGTCGATGGTCGCGCGATACGCCTCGGCCGCCGCGTGGGCCTGGTCGTACTGCTGCGGCGAGCCGACGCTTTCCTTCAGGAGAAGGCTGTAGCGCCGCTCATCGGCCGCGGCCTGCGCGAGTTGCGCCTGATCTTTTGCCAGGGCGGCTTTGGCTTGCAGCAGCGCTGCCTCGAACGGCCGCGGATCGATGGTAAACAGCAACTCGCCCTTTTTTACGTCCTGCCCTTCCTTGAAGTGGACCTCGGTGACCTCGCCGTTGATTTGGGCTTTGATCTCGACGGTCGAGTAGGCTTCGACCCGTCCGATCGCGTGAATGTGGCTCGCCACGGTTTTCTGTTCCGCGGTGGCGACCAGCACCGGAACGGCCTCACGCGTGCCAAATGGCTGGTCCCCGGACCCACGCGAACACGCGGCTGCGGAAAAAGTCGCGAGCAACCACAATGCGATTACCGCGCCTGCTGACAATCGCCGCTTCAATCGTGTCGCGCCCTTCCAGTGACCGACCCCACCCGAAACTTATCGCTCCGGAGTTGCCCAAGACATAACCTCGAGGTCACTGGAAAAGTTATGTCCTCGTATAAGGGTTCTCCGAACACCCGTTGCCTGACCGAACGTTCAGGACAGCTAATCTTATCAGGCCCGCAAGACCCGAGGAAAAGGCCCCTGCTTATCTCTGTGCTGGCCTCCGCTGCGAGAGCCGCAGCGTAGCCCGCGCAGAGCGGGGAGGGGGCGGGCGCGTGCGATTAGTTTGAGGCTGCGTGTTGTGCGGCGGCCGCTTTCAACGCCGGATGGTTCGCGGGCAACTGGCAGAGCCCATCGGAAGGTACTTGCAGCGCCCGATTGAAACGCGCACGAAAATTCTCGAGCGCGATAGTTGCGGTCAACTCGACGATCGCGGCTTCGCCGAAATAGCGGCGCAACTCTTCGAACACCTGATCGGGCACTTCAACCGGGCCGCGGCAGATCTCCTCCGTGTAACGTAACGCGGCTTTCTCCGCCGGAGAGAAGAGCTCGCTCGACTGGTAGTCAGCAACCGCCGCCAGTTTCTCGAAGCTCAATCCTGCCTCCCTGCCACCGGCAGAGTTGATATCCATTCAGAACGGACATCCGATGAGCTGGGCGGCGCGCAGGCACACGATTCGTTTGAGCGGGTTCGGAATGCCCTTGGAAAATTCGAGGCAGAGATTGGCGACCAGGAAGCCAAACGCCACCGGGGGCCGATGCGCCAGCACCGTATATGGCGTTAGCACCTTGCCGAATTGCCGCTTCATCGCGGCGTAGATCCATCGAATCGTCCAGTGCGCTTCGCGCTTTTCAAGGCCTCTGATCCTCATCGCGCAGACCTCCTACGCAGCGTGCACCGCGGCGCGCGCCGATTCCTGCGCCGGGCGCATCAGCACGAATACGAGGAGCCACAGCACGATCGTGGGAAGGTAGATTCCCACTATCTCGGTCGTAATGTGCTGAGATGACAGGAGACCTGCCGCGTGCGAGTAGATGTGCAGAATCGAGTGGATGGTGCTGGCCACGGCCGCGATCAGCACCGCGACTGCATGACGCTGCGGATGAAGCGCCGCCAGCACCAGCCCTGCCGCTATTCCCAGGTTGAAGGTCCCGCTGTCGGCGACCAGGTGCGCGTTGAAGGGCCCCGTTTCCGGAACTCCCGGAACGAGTCGGAAGAACCAGGTCGAGGGCAAGAAAAACATCTCGATCCCGTTGGCCAGGTAGAATGCTGCGAATAGCCAAAGCAGGATGGATATCCAGCGTGGGGTCTTGTTCATCGTGACCCTCCGTTGCGCGCCGCCGGCACGATGGTGGTGGGCCGTACGTGCGCGGGGACTATTATCGCCAAGGCCGTCGCCAAGCCGACCACCAGGCCGACCGCTGCTATCCGCAGCGCGCTGGCGACGCCCGCAATCCACAGGGCGAGCCCCAGCGGAATTGCGATTACCGCAACCTCGCTCAAGACCACGCCGATGCCGATAACGAAGCTGAGGGCGCGCATTTTGAAAGGCCAGGACATGGGCGTCTTCTTTTTACTCGCTGAGCTCCCCGCAGAGCGGGAACACCGATTCGACCGCAACCGGTCCTGCAACCCGCGCCTGGCAGGCAAGCCGCGTCCGTGAACTGATGGAGAGATGATAGCGCAGCGACAGTCGCTCCAGGGGACTCATGGGAGCCAGATTTTCGGCGCCTGCGGTTACCCTGACACGACAGGTCGCGCACAACGTTCGTGCCCCGCACAGATGCATCAGCCGGGTGCGGCTTTTCAATGCCGCCCCTAGCAGCGTGCCTCCGCGTCGTGCGACGATCTTCTTGCCATCGAATTCGATCGGCACCAGGTCCGGGCGCGAAGCCACATCACGCAATCGCGCCGCGAAGCGCTCGCGCAATCCGGCACTGGGTGCTTGCGCCATTACGTCCGCGCTGCTGCGTAGCCGGACGGCGATTGCCATTTCATCTGCTGGCCGGTTCATGGTCGTTCTTGCAATTTCCTTCTAAGCGCGTCCCGTGCGCGCTTGAGTTTCGACTCGACCGCGTGTTCGGTTGCCGCCACGACAGTCGCGATTTCGGCGGTAGTCGCTTCTTCCACGTATTTGAGGTGCAGTAACTCGCGATACTGCGGCTTCAGCGCGGCCAGCGCACGGTACAAAGTTGCGTCGCGCGAAAACGGATCGTCTGCGGCGGAACCCGCGGGCTCGAGCGTCGAAACAATTCGCGCGCGGCGCGCGCTGGTGCGCAGGAACGACATGGTCTTCCGATGCGCGATCGCGCAAGCGAAGGTGAACAGCGCCGCGTCGCCGCGAAAGAAAGGCAGAGCTTCGGCCAGGGCGAGAAAGGTTTCCTGCAGCAGATCGTCGGCATCCGGGGGCGAGGAAAACCCGCCCAGCGCTCGCGAGATGAAGCGATGGATTCGTGGCGCGTAGCGGTCGTAGAATTCGCCCGCCGCGTCGCGATCACCGCGGCGCAGACGCGCCAGTAAGAGCGTTTCGTCGACCGGCGATGGCCGGGATTCATCCACAGCCAGCCACGCACATGCCGGCGCATTCGCCATTAGATCGACGTTGCTGCCCTCCCGTCGCGATTCTCGATCTTTAGTCGCCATGAGGGTCCGAGATCCGTCGCCTGGCCGATAAAGAGCCGGATAAAACCCCAAAACACCCTAAAGACAGCCGATTCTAGCCTGGGGGTCCATTTGGCGCCCGGGCCGGCTGGCTGATTCTGATGCAGGTCCCGCTCGCCAGAAAAGCGAAGGCCGAGTAAGCAATGGCTCACTCGGCCCTATGGCTCAATATCGGCAGCGTGTCAGATCGCCAGCCGGTACAGCTCCGAGACGTTGTCATGCAGGATATAATTCTTTTCCTGCTCGCTCAGGTTCGCGGTGTGCTTCCTCAGCAGGTCCTGCGACCACGGCCAGGTCGAGTCGCTATGCGGGAAGTCGTTCGCCCACATCAGGCGGCGGACATTGCACATATCTTTCATTTTGAATGCGACCCAGTCGTCCTGGAAGGTGGTGTACACGTTCTCGTAAAAGTACTCGCTCGGCATCTTGCTCAGGGTTCCCGCCGGCAGCCAGTAGCGATGCCGGTCGTAGGCATGATCCATTCGATACATGTAATGAGGTACCCATCCGGCGTCGGCTTCCACGCACACCACTTTGAGTTTCGGATGGCGCTCGAACACTCCGCCGAGTACGAACGTACCAATAATGTCCTGGCAGCCACGGATAATCGCAAGGAAGTTGTTCAGGCGCGGTCCGCGCGAGCGGAAGTTGTCGTCGCGGCTGGTGAGAATATGGAAGCTTAGCGGCAATTCGAGATCGATCGCGGCCTGGTAAAAATCATCGTAGATGGGGCTGTCGTAATCTTCGACCTGCGGATTGCCGGACATCATCACGCCTTTGAGCCCCAACTCCTTGATCTTGCGCAGGTCTTCGATTCCCTCCTGCGGCGAGCGCATCGCGGTCTGGCCACACCCGATGAGCCGGGTCGGATTGTCCGCGCAATATTCAGCGATCCAGAGATTGTAAGCGTCAAAGCAGGCTTTCTTGTAGTCGTAGTCCTTGTGATTGCAGAGCAGCATCCCGACCGTGGGGTAGATAATCTCTGCGGCCACGCCATCGCGATCCTGGTCGGCGATGCGTGCCTTGGGGTCCCACCCACCCCGGTGCATGTCCTCGAATTTAACGCCGCCCATCGCCAGTTCCTTGGCGCTTTTACCTGCGGCCGCTGTGAGCCCGAGCATCAATGGGCGCTCGAAATCCTTGATGATGAATACGTCACCCATTTTCTCGTCGCGAACCATGCGCGGCGCGGAGTCTTTGTACTTGTGGTCGATACGATCCACGTACGTGCCGGCCGGCTCGGTAATGTGCGAATCTGCGGAAATAATCGGCTTTTGCATTGCTTGCTCCTCGTATGGTTCCGCGTGCGGAATCCTCGGGAATTTTCGCTCTATTTGCTTAATCTTTATAACGAAACGCGGCGGGGCTTTACAACGTATGGTCTTGCAGCGAAGAGCCCCCGGTCCCAGAAAATGCGCGGGCTCGGCAGCTCCACCTGAGCTGTTGCGCCACTTCCTTAGGGACGAGCGGTTCTGCGGAGACTACTGAAGGTTCCGGTTGCGATGAGGGGCGGTCGCTAGCGGTGCCGCAGAGCGCCCAAGCGCGCACCTTCTCAGTTTGTATGTATAGCGCGACGTCCTCCTTTTTCGTGTTCTGCAAGCCACGAATAAAGCTCTGACCTCAAGGTTCCGCCCTGAACCCGATTTGGCATTCTTTGGCGGGCATGGCGCCATTACTCGCGGCATGGCAAACTTGGGGGTCTTATCATGACCGAGCCCGTTCATAGCCTGTTCGACCGCACCGCCGAAACCTACGATCGCGCGCGGCGACGGCTGATTCCGTGCTTCGACGAGCTCTATCGCGCGACCGTCGATGCGCTGCCGTTTGAACGTGATGATCTCATCGAGGTGCTTGATCTCGGTGCGGGCACCGGCCTGTTGTCGGCGTTCGTGGCGTTTTCCTTTTCCCGGGCGCGGATCACGATGGTGGATGCGGCGGAGCAAATGTTGGTACAGGCGCGCGAACGGTTCGCGCTCGGTGGCGATCGCTTCCGGTTTGAAGTCGCCGACTATAGCCAGGGCCGCATCACCAGCCGCTATGATGCAATCCTGTCGGCGCTTTCGCTGAATCATCTACCCGACGAAAAAAAACGCATGCTCTTCGAGCAGTCCTACGCGGGCCTGCGTGACGGCGGAATTTTTGTCAACGCCGATCGCGTGCTCGGCGAGACGCCTGAGCTCGAAACGCGGCTCCATACATCATGGATGAGGCGCACGCGCGAACTCGGCGTTGGCGAGCGCGACCTGAGGCAGGCGCTGGAACGGATGGAATTCGACTCCGCCGCCACGGTTTCGGATCAGCTCGAATGGCTGCGCGCCTGCGGTTTCCGCGAAATCGGGCTCCAATATAGGAACCTGATCTTCGCGGTCTACTCCGGAATGAAGTAGCCGCGACTTATACAGTCCGGACTAGTTCGGGTGATCTCTTTCGACGTTTTCCGCCCAGCGTCGGAGGTCTGATTCCTAAACCCGCCACGCGGGCACCGCTCACGCCAGAGGTCCATCCCAGCCGCTGCTTGGCTGCCGGAGACACAATCGTCAGCGCCGCAACATGCCCGACGCGTGGTGCGCAGCAAGCAGATACTCCGGCTGCGGATTCAGCTCGTACTCGCGCAGGCAAACTTCCGTGAACTTGATAGCATGCTCATCGCCAGACTCGATCGCACGCGCTACCAAATCCTCACGATCGTAACTCGGCGATGCGAAGCAATTTTTCGGCACGACCGTAAGCCCATAAACCGTGAACAGCGCGGCCGCAGCCTGCCACCCATAACGTAGCGCAACCGCGGCGTCTTGGGCTGACAGGTAAGGAAGCATCGGCCGCAGCGCGGACGGGCCCGTGACCGAGTGGACGAAGACGATAGTGCTTAAGACGCTCTTGGCGTTGGCCAGGTACGCGCGCGCAAAGGTGGCAGTCAGGTCCGACAGGAATGCGCTGCCATCGCCCGAGCTGTCGACCAGATCGAGGATGTTGGCGAAGGGCGTAAACGCGTCGAGCTGCGCAAGCGCCTGACTGATCAGCGCGAAATTCCCGCGCTGCTCCAGCGGCAGGACCTGGAGCGTGGAAATCATCTTCGACGGCAAGCCCCCGGTTCTGGACGATTGCACGGCGGCGCGCCCCGGAAGCACGTGAAAGGTGGCGGCCCAATAACCCAGCCCCTCCGCCAACTCGCGGCGTCGCTGCGCCGTATCTGCATGCGCCAGACCGCGCGCGGCGTGTCCAACCCGTATCGGCCCGTGGGTAGCCGCCGCAATGAGGCCGCCGGCCAGTCGCGGAACCCAGGTTGTCAGGACCTCCCGCCACGGCTGGTCTCGCATTTCGTTTTGGAAAAACGCCATCCAGTCCGCCACTAAAGACTCGCGCCCGAGCAGATCGCGCCAGGCTTGCGCGCCAATTCGTCCGGTGGGAAGGGATCGCGGCTCGAGGCCCTTGCGATATTTATCAACCCACGGGATCACCGCATCCGCACGGCCGAGTGCGCACAACGCTTCCACCGCCATCGGGCCGTGATTGGTAAGCCCGCCGCGGTACTCGGGCCCGTAAGGTTCCAGGATTTCCAGCGCCTCATCGAGCGCCGAGTAGTCGACCGGAGCCATCAACTTCCTCCTAGGCGCTAACCAGTGATGCTTCGCTGGTTGAGTTCTTCCGCAGAGGAAATGGTGCGGATCTCGAGCAGATGGTTGGCCAGGTCGCGGAAATACACCTTACGGCCGTGTCCCAGATCATCCACTTTCATGTCGGTCAGCGACCAGGGCTGGCTGCCGTAAACGAGTCCCGCCTCCTTGACCCGCCCAAAAATCGCGTCGAACTCTGCATCGCTGACGCGAAAGGCATAGTGATGGACCCCAAAACCCTTCCAGCGATCGTCGAAGTCCATGGTCAACGTTTCGTTGACCCGCACCGGAGCAAACGGTCCGATGGGTCCGTCGTAGTTCAGTCCGAAGAGGTTGGCGAAAAATTTTGCCGAAGCAACTTTGTCGTGAGCGGGAACGATCGTGTGATCCAATACGATGCTCATAAATCACCTCGCAGCGAAAAGAATTTCTGCGTCTTTTTCTATTCCTCGAACAGGCGCTCGCCGCGGAACAGCCGCTGCGCGATTTTAAACGTCTGACCCTGTGCACGCGGAGTCGGGGAGTGCGCCGCCAGGTAGCGCGCGGTCGCGATTAGCACGTTGGTGCCTGCTTCGCCCCTCCCCAGGTACGCATATTGCCGAATTGCCGCTTCGAAACTTTGAATGGAATGGAAGTCACGATCCTCGCGCAGCAGCGCGCGGCCGAGAGCGGCGATCAACGCGCGATCCTCATCCCCCGCGGCGAAATGTTCCGCCACCAGGGTGGCCACCTGGTTTACCTGCTGCTGATGGTCGAGCAGCCCGAGAAGCGCCGCGAGCGCTTCGGGTGCCGGACGCGACCCACCATTGGGATGAGGAATCTGCGCGGAGGGGATATTTAAGAATCGGTTGCGGTACACGCTCATCGCCGCGTCGAAGGCGCCGCGCAGGAGTTCAACCGAGGGTGCGCGACGCAGCGCCTGGTGCACCGCGCTGGCAAAGGTGAAGCTGTGGTGCGCGACGTCCCAATCGCCAAATTCGTTGCTGGTATGGAAGCGCGCCACGCGCATGGCGGCGGCGTACGCTACCGCGCCGCCCAGTTCATCGGGCGTGCATCCCTCACCAAGCGCTGCCAGCATCGCCTCCACAATCGCTTCCGGGTCGTCGCCCAGGATTAGGCTTACCAGCGCGCCCGCTCCGATCCACGGACGTTTCCCGTTTCGTCCGGCTTCGAGCGCCGCGGAAATCTTCTCGAAGGTCTGCTCCAGGATCGCAATCAGGTCCACCGGATGACGCCACGAATTCGATTCCTCCATTCGCTCGCCACCCGCGTATCCGCGGGCGAGGGTGGCGAGCACGGCCTCGGCGCGCTCCCAGCCGGCGTGATCGAGCGCCTCGAAGGCCTTGTTGGTGAAGTCGAACAGATGCCCGATATCGACGTAGCGATGGTCGGTGACGGCCGCGAACATCATTTGTGCCAGTTCGCGTGGTGAAGCGCCTGCGTGCACCGCGCTGGTGATACAACGCTCCGCGCCTTCTGCGTCGCGGACCTCCACGAACTGGCGAAACCATCTGTGCAGCTTGTCCAACTCGCCGCCCACCGGACCTGGCAGCGAACGGACCGTGAAATGCGGCGGTTCGCCCGCGCAATCCTCGGCGGCGCTCGCAAGACCGTGGTAGAGCGCGCGCGTGCGGTCCCCCGGGTCGAGCCACGGCAAAAGATTCATCATGCAGGTGAGGGTAGTAAGTCCCGAACCCCATCCCGCGCGTCGATAACGCACGCCGAAATCGAGTCCGGCGCGAAACGGCACGATCGGGTCTGCCTCGCCGCGCTCCAGAATTGCGATTACAGATTTGGCAATGACCAGCGGAATGTTGCGCTCCAGTCCGTCCCCAAGGCGCTGCTTGTGTTGCTCGACGGGATCGCCGTGTTCCGCGAGGTCCACCAGGATGATCCCGGCGTCGATCCGCACCGGGAATGCGCGGAGATCGTCGGCCCACTGGTCAAAGGTTCCCCCGCTGGCCAGGTCGAAACGCGCGTGATGCCAGTGGCAGGTGAGGATGCAGTCCTTCACACTGCCGCGATCAAGCGGGAACCCCATGTGAGGGCATCGATTGTCTACTGCGAAGATTCGGCCACCGGTGTTAAAGAGCGCGATGACGTGGCCTTCCAGGGTGACCACGCGGCTCTTGCCTTCGGGAAGGTGCTCGATGTTAAGGGCGCGAACGAAGCGGGCTGAATCGCGATGCTCTTTCATGGCACCCAGCCTCCTGTCGGAGCGGATAGTTTGTAAAGTACAATCTTTCATAATTAAGTCAAGAGAGACCTTGATTAATATTTGGGCTCGGCTAGCATGGTGCTTATGGCCTCGAATCCGACCGGCACCGATGTGCGCACCGGCGAGCGCATCCTCTACCTGTTGAAGACCAAGGGTCCCCAGGCAGCCAGCGCACTAGCGCAGCGCTTGCACCTCACGGCGATGGCGGTTCGGCAGCATCTGTATCGCTTCCGCGAGGAGGGCCTCGTGAAGTTCAGTAACGAGCGCCGCCCGGTGGGGCGCCCCGCGCAGATCTGGCGGCTCACCGAGCGGGCGGCAACGCGCTTTCCCGAGAGTCACGCGGAACTGACGCTGGAAATGATCAGCGCGATTCGCGTCGCGTTCGGCGAAGAAGGTTTGGACAAGCTGCTCAAAGAACGTACTCGCCGCCAGCTGCGCGACTACAGCGAGAAAATCAGAAGCGCTGGAAGCGGACTGCTCGAGCGCGTGCGAGCGCTGTCCGAAATTCGGAGCGCGCAGGGCTACATGTCGGAATGCATGGCGCGCCCCGACGGAACTATTCTACTCGCCGAGAATCACTGCCCCATCTGCATAGCAGCCGAGTCGTGCCAGGGGCTGTGTCGAGAAGAGCTATCTCTGTTCCGCGAAGTGCTGGGCAAAAAAACCAGTGTCGAGCGCACCGACCACATCCTCGCCGGTGCACGCCGCTGCGCGTATGTCATTTGTCCCGCGCGGGGCACCGCATTCAACCACTCAGGCATAAGGACTCCCGGTCAGGACTAAAGCTGGGCACGACTTCGGGCACCGGCGGATCCCCGCGCGAGTCACAAGGCCTTTTTCTCGCTGGGCATGCAGGACTCCGCGGGATGGCTTTCCGCCCCGCTGCCAACTTGCCAACCGGGGCGGGTTTCCTAGGGCGCCTCGGTACTGAACGCTACCTTCAAATCATCGCTCTGAAACGGATACACGTGCACCATCCATCCGAAGATCTGCGGATGGAAATTGCCCCCCACCGCTTCGCAATCCGCCGCGCTCGAAATCGTTCCGACAAACCCGAAACGTGGATCCGCCATGTAGCCGAAACGCATCCGCGCGCCTGAACTTGCACTGAATCCCATCGGATTGGTGGGAATCGAGGCTCTGACGTGGCCCCGGATGTCGCCATTCATGACGTCCTGCTCGGTCACGCCCGCCGGCAGACATATGTTGGTGTGCGCGTGCCAGTGAGTGAGACTTAGCGGAATGATCGCGTCGAGCTGGTCGAGGGTATAGTTGGCCGGCGCCGAGTACATCGCGCCTACCAACTTGTAGCCGCCGAGGGTCTTCCGCTCGAAGAGGAGCGCGCCCGGCCGCTCGATATTTACGTCACCGAGGTACTCGTCTGCGCTCAATGCGCGGTTGGCGAAGTGGTAGACGTCCTGCGGGACCGTCGGCATGTATGGAATGTAACCTGCCGCCACTGCGGCCTCGGAGTCCTGGTACCTGGCCAGCACCCGCCGCATCGTGGCGATAATCTCTTCGCCCCGCTGCGCATCGGCTGGGGTTTGGGGGCGTGTCGGAGTCATGGTCATGTGGTCGCCGATCATCATGTGCTTGCCCATTGCGCCCATCGCACCGCTATTCGAGGATTGACCCGATTCCGCCGACATGTCCATTCCGTTCATGTCGTGGGCGCCGACCATGGTGGCAACTGTCAGTAGCACGGCGCAGGTAGTTACCAGCGATGCAGCTTTCAAATTCGGGTTCATTGCGCTTTCTCCTGCAATGGGTAACAAGCCCAATCATCCTACCAGACCGTGTACGTCAAAAGCATACAAATAGCGAGTGCTCTCCTCCTTGCGATCCGCCGGTTCTTCGCGGTGCTTTCAGAGCGCCCGCATGCACCAAGCCCGACTGGACGGCTGGGCTCTCTGCGCCGTACGCAACGCTTTTGTGTCCATGGCGCTGAAATCTGCCTTGAACCCGAGCGACGTCGTCGCGCACCAGCATCCCGTGCCACGGCGCTGATTTGCGTCGGTGAGGACGTCGCCCGCCCTCTCCAACTGAGTGCAGCCGTTTGAGCGAAGCGGGCGCGGGAACGGTGCGCCTTGCAGGCGATGCTGAATGCTCGGTTTGTAGCATCGCGTGGTTCTCCGCTAGTTTGGGCCCCGTCAAGACACCGAAACGCGCACGGAGACACGCCATGGATCGCAATCTGAAACTGCAAATCTACCGCAATATGATCCTGAGCCGGCGCCTGGAAGAACGGATCGCCGAGCTCATCAAGGCCGGACAGGTCGGTGGGTTCATGCATCCGGGCGTCGGCCAGGAGACCCTCCAGTGTGCCGCCATCGCGGCCCTGCGGCGCGACGACTATATGCTCTATGCGCACCGCGGCGTGGCCTACTGGGTCGCGCGTGGCATCCCGCTTGAAAAGGTCCTCTGCGATCTTGCCGGCCGTGAGGGCGGAACCAATCGCGGCAAGGGCGGCGTTATGCGCGTGGTCTATCCCGAACTTGGAGTGTTAGGCGAAAGCGGCACCCTCGGTGGATGCTTTCCCATCGCTAGCGGGGCCGGTCTCTCGATCAAAGTGAAAGGTGGTGACCAGGCGGTCCTGTGCTTCTTCGGCGACGGCACCTCCAATCGCGGCACCTTCCACGAAAGCATGAACTTCTGCGCGGTGCGCAAGCTGCCCGTGGTATTTCTGTGCGAAAACAATGGCTGGGCGGTGTCGATGCCGACCGAACGCTCGACCGCCGTGAAGGACATTGCGGACCGCGCGAAGGGTTATGCGGTCCCGGGAAAGGTCGTGGATGGTAACGATCCGGAGCAGGTCTTCGCTACGGTCAGTGAGGCGCTGCAGCGCGCCCGCACCGGAGCGGGCCCGTCCTTGGTTGAGGCCAAGACTTACCGTCTCTGGGGCCACTGGATTGGGGACCCGGAGAGTTATCGCTCGCGCGAGGAAGTCGAAAAGCAATGGCGGCGCGATCCCATTCCGATCTACGAAGCCAAGCTGGCCCAGGAAGGCGTCCTCAACGACTCGCTACGCTCGGAGGCCGATGCCGACGCCCGCACCAAAATCGATCGCGCGATCGAGTTCATGCAGAAGCAGCCGTTTCCGAAGCCCGAGTCGGCGCTCGAAGACGTGTTTGCCTGAGCCGACAACCCGGCGGGGTTTTTTTGGGCCTCGGCGTCACACCCTGGAGAGAAAGGCGATGCGAACGATTACGTACGCGCAAGGAATCAAGGAAGCGTTGGTCGAGGAGATGCGCCGCGACCCCACCGTCATTCTGTACGGCGAGGATGTCGCCAACTTCGGCGGAATTTTCCGCATCACCTCGGGACTCAAGGAGGAGTTCGGCGAGGAACGCGTCTTCGATACGCCGATTTCCGAGAATGCGTTCGTCGGTGCCGGAGTCGGGGCTGCGCTCACCGGGCTCAGGCCGGTCGTCGAACTTCAATTCGCCGATTTTTTGTTCACCGCCGGAGACGAGATCGTGCTGAAAGCGGGGATGTGGCGCTACGCTCACGGCGGAGCCTATCGAGTACCGCTGGTGGTGCGATGCCCCTCGGGCGCGGCGGGGGTCGGTCCGGAGCACGGTCAGTGTCCGGAGGCATTCTTCATGCACGCGCCGGGGT
This sequence comes from Candidatus Binataceae bacterium, assembly GCA_036495685.1. Taxonomy (NCBI): domain Bacteria; phylum Candidatus Binatota; class Binatia (SeqCode); order Binatales (SeqCode); family Binataceae (SeqCode); species Binataceae bacterium (SeqCode). Next base: position 32,379 of record DASXMJ010000067.1, read on the forward strand.
TGAAAATCGTCTCTCCTTCCAACCCCGCCGATGCCAAGGGTCTGCTCAAAGCCGCCATCCGCGACGACAACCCGGTGCTCTACTTCGAACATAAGCTGTTGTACGCCGCGAAAGGCGAAGTGCCCGAAGATGCCGACTATCTCGTTCCCCTGGGGAAAGCCGCGGTGGTGCGGCCAGGCGATGCGCTCACGCTGGTCGCGATCTCCGCGATGGTTCCCAAGGCGCTCGCGGCCGCCGATCGGTTGGCCAAGGAGGGCCACCATATTGAAGTCATCGACCCGCGTTCCCTGTGTCCGTTCGATCGGCCTGCGATTGTCGAGTCGGTAAAGAAAACCGGCAAGATCGTAGTCGCCGAGGAAAGCTATCGAACGCTGGGCGTCGGAGCTGAGATCGGCGCGCTCCTGATGGAGGAAGCGCTTGAATATCTCGACCGGCCGCTGCGCCGCGTGGCAATTCCGGACGTTCCGGTTCCGACTGCGGCGGTCCTCGAGAAATTTGTGATTCCGAGCGAAGAAAAGATTTACCAGACGTGCCGGGAACTACTTTCGTGATTCAGCTGAGCCTCACATCGGGCGCGCCAAAGTCTCACCCCTCGGCGGGCCCATCGGCGCAGCGGACTAAGGGCCCCCCCTGGCTAGAGATGTTGCGGGCTTTTTCGTAGAACTCGAAATTTACCATGCCAGTCGTTATCCAGATGCCCAAGCTCGGTCACGCCATGACCGAGGGGACCGTCCTGCAATGGCACAAAGGCGCCGGAGAAACGGTCACCCGGGGCGACCTGGTCCTCACAGTCGAGACCGACAAAGCTGAAGTAGAGGTTGAAGCTCCGGCTTCGGGCGTGCTCGCGCGCCTAACCGCCGCGCAGGGCGAAGTGGTGCAGGTCGGCGGCGAGCTGGCGGTGATCGCGATTAATGGTGAGTCGATCCCCGCGGCGACCGCCTCGACCCCCGCGGCGCCGGCTCCCACCGTCGCCGCGCCGCAGGTGACGGCCGCCCCCGCCCCGGCGCGCTCGAGCAGGGTAGCCGCGTCGCCCCGCGCAAAGCGAATTGCAGCGGAAGCCGGAGTTGACCTCGGCAGAATTTCCGGCAGCGGTCCCGATGGAATGATCACCGAGGACGACGTGCGTCGTGCGGCCGCCGCGTCCATCGCCGGGCCGCAAGCATCCGTCGCGCTCATGCCCGCGCGTCGCGAAAAGCTCACCCGCATCCAGGCGGTCGGCGCGAAGAATCTGACCCAGAGCTGGCAGCAGGTTCCCCACTTTGTGCAGATGGTGCGGGTCGACATGTCGCGGACCCTCGAAAAACGCCGCGCTATGAGCGCCGGCGGTGCAAAAACCACGATCACCGATCTCATTCTCGCCGCAGTCGTGCAGGCGCTGCGTGAAAATCCCCGCATCAACGCCAGCTACCGTGATGGCGAGATGCTAATCTACGACCGCATCAACCTCGGTATCGCCGTCGATACGCCGAGCGGTCTCGTCGTTCCCGTCATCCGCGACGCGCAAACACTCGACCTCGGAGCCATCAGCACCCGCGCCGCCGAGCTCGCCGCCAAGGCGCGCGAGAAGAAACTGTTGCCGCAAGACCTGGAAGAATGCACATTCACGGTTTCCAATCTGGGCGCCTACGGCGTCGAGAACGGGACGCCGGTCATCTTTGCGCCGCAGTCCGCGCTGATGTTTGTCGGTGCGATCCGCGACGAAGTCATCGCGATAGATGGAAAGCCCGAAGTCCGTCCCGCGATGCAGATCGCGATCGCGTACGACCATCGCGGAATCGATGGCGCGAGTGCGGCGCGCTTTACCACCCGGGTCAAACAGCTACTCGAGGACGGCGCGCAAGCGGCCAGCGGCGAAGAAACAACCAAGCCTGCTCCCTTTCGCAAGCACGAGGTGACGTTGTCGGCGCGCGGCGACAACCTCAAGGTCGAGGTTAACTACGGCCCGATGCGTTGGTCACTCGATGGCGACGACGTTGCGGGGCCCGATCCAGTGTCCGCTTTTCTTGGCGCCCTCGGCGGATGCCTGCTCATGTCGCTGCGGGTCGCCGCCCGTGTACGCAAGGTTTCCTTGGGGCGCGCCTCGGTTCACGTGCAGGCCAACGAAAAGGGGCACGTAAAGGAAATTCAAGTGCAACTTGAGGTTGAGAGCACCCTCGATGACAAGCAGCTGCATCACCTGGTCGAGGTCGCCGAGCGCGGCTGCCACGTCCGCGCGCTCATCAAGCCCGAGATCGATCTCCAGCTGACGGTCCGCCGGTACGGCGCCGTCTGAAGCACGGAGCGCGCGATGGGAGATATCAATCTGTACCAGTATTCGATCTCGCCGTTCTCCGAAAAACTGCGGCGGGTCCTGGTTCACAAGGGCCTCAAGTGGAACCCGATCGACTGCCACTACGAGGACAAGACCAACCTGCTGAAGCTAACCAGCGGCAAATGGACGCGCGTACCAGTCCTTGAGTGGAACGGCGAGGTGGTGTGGAATTCCGCGGATATCATCAAGTGGATCGACCAGAAGGTTCCCGCCCGCCGGGTGATCCCCGAGGGCCTGCTCGGCCTGTGTGAGATTATCGATCAGTGGGCCGACAATACACTTTTCACTCCAATTCTGTTGCTGGTCATTCCTGATCTTCTCGATGCCGCCGGCGACGCCAAGCTGAGGGCGAATCGCGAAAAACTCATCGGGATGAGCAGCGCTCAGATGCGCTCCGGCGCCGTCGCGTACCGCGAGCAGCTGCTTGTTTATGCCCGGATGATCGATACCCAGCTTCAGGGCAAGGAGTTCTTTCTCGGCGGCGGGTTCACGATGGCCGATGCGTCCTTGTACCATCCGTTTTTCTTTCTCGCGCTTAACCCCGGCAATTTCGAAGAGGTGCGCGAATTCAAAAATCTGATGCGCTGGTACGAGCGCGTCCGCGATCTCAAATAGTACGGAGGGACTCGAACATGGCTCGCAAACTCACGGTCGGTGTCAATTGGCAGGGAAAGCTCGACTTCAGCGGTCTCATCGAACGCGCAAAAATTGCCGATGCCGCCGGCATTCATTCGATCTGGGTCGCCGAAGCGTGGGGCCGCGATGCCTTCACCCTGCTGACTGTGCTGGCCGAGCACACCAAGAAGATTCAGCTCGCCACTTCAATCGTGAATATCTATTCGCGCACCCCCGCCGCGCTGGCGCAGCATTTCGGCACCCTCGATGAGCTTTCTGATGGCCGCATGATCATCGGGCTGGGGACCAGCGGCCCGCAAGTCATCGAGCATTTCCACGGCGTGAAGTTCAATCCGCCGCTGACGCGCATGAAAGAGTGCGTCGAGATCATCAACACCCTCATCGCGGGGACGCCCCTCAATTACCAGGGCCGGCTGTTCAAACTCAGCCGCGGCTTCACGCTGCGCTTCGAAACGGTTCGCAAGCACATCCCGGTTTGGATCGCGTCGCTCAATCCCAAGAGCGTCGAATTCACCGCCCGCCAGGCCGACGGATGGCTCCCGGTCATGATCCCGCTAAGCGGCCTCAAGCGGGCGATCGACGATTTCCGCGCGGTAGCACGGGCAGCGGGACGGGCGCCCACCGCGGTGGAAGTTAAAGCCCCCGGTAACGTGACCGTTACCAACAATCCCGACCGCGCCCGCGCCGGACACGCTGGCACCGTCGCCTTCTACGCGGCTCGGATGGGCACCTTCTATGCAGAGCAACTCACCCGTTACGGGTTTGGCGGCGACGTCGCGAAAGTCAAGGAAGCCTGGAATAAAGGGGGCCCCAAAGAAGGAACCGCGGCGCTCTCCGAAAAACTTTTGAGCGAGCTTGGCTACATCGGCGGAATCGAGGGAGCGGTCGAGCGCCTGAAGGCCCAGGACCAAGCCGGAGTCGATTTGCATCCGGTAGAAATCGACGCCTCAGGGCCCGCCGAGTTCGAAAAGATCGTGGCCAAGATGCTGTGAGAAGTCCGACCGCTGGAGGGCTTTCTGGCGCGGGAGAAGGAGACGCGACGGATGAAGGAGTTCACTCCGGCAAATTCCTTGAAGAGAGCAGTGCGTTTGCCGCCAGCGCCAATCAGGCGCTATATCGAAGACGTGACCGACCGAGAACCTTTGATCAAAAACCGCCGCGCTGCGGCTGCCGGATGACGCATCAAGGAGGAATGACACCATGAGAGCAGCGGTATTCGAAGCAACCAAGAAGCCGCTTGTCGTGAAAGATGTTCCCGACCCGCAATGTGCGCCCAACGGCGCGATCGTTCAGGTCGAAGCTAATGGCGTGTGCCGCTCCGATTGGCATGCCTGGTCGGGCGACTGGGGCTGGATGGGACTGGCGGCCCAGCCCGGTGCGATCCTCGGCCATGAGTTCTGCGGGGTGGTCCAGGAAGTCGGCAAGGAAGTGCGCAACTTCAAAAAGGGCGACCGCGTCGTAGTGCCGTTCAGCCAGGGCGATGGGACCTGCGAATTCTGCCGCAATGGGTCCTCCAACGTGTGCCTGACGCCGTTGCTCCCCGGCTTTTCCTATCCCGGCGGCTTCGGCCGTCTGGTGGGCGTGCCGTTTGCGGACCTCAACCTGGTGAACCTCCCCAACAGTATCGACTTCGTTGAGGCCGCCTCGATGGGCTGTCGCTTCATGACCTCGTTCCACGGCATCGTCGACCGCGCGCAAGTGAAACCGGGTGAGTGGGTGGCCGTATTTGGATGCGGCGGAATCGGTCTGGCTGCGATCAACGTGGCAGCCGCTTGCGGTGCCAACGTAATCGGCGTCGATCTGGACTCCGCCAAACTGGAATTGGCCAAGGGCGTCGGGGCGGCGCACGTCATCAATGCAAAGAAGACCGATCCGGTGCAGGCCGTCGTGGATATCACCAAGGGCGGCGCGCACGTGGCCGTCGATGCACTTGGAATCGCGACCACCTGCCGCAACGCGATCATGAGCCTCCGCAAGCAGGGCCGTCATCTCCAGATCGGTCTCACCACCTCGGCCGAAAAAGGCGAAGTATCGCTGCCCATCGATCGAATGGTCACGATGGAGCTGCAGGTGATTGCCTCGCTAGGCATGCAGGCATCGCACTACCCCTCGATGCTGCAGATGGTCGAAGCCAAAAAGGTGTCGCCCAAGGCCATGGTGACCGGAACCTGTGACCTCAACGGCATCAACAAGGTGTTCGAGGAGATGAACACCTTTCAGAACGTCGGCGTTACGGTCTGCAATCAGTACTGACGTAGCCGCGCGGGAGTTTTCTGTCAGCTTGAGAGAGGGTCCTGCGGGACCCTCTTTTTTTTGGAATGGGAAGAAGCATTCGGTCGGTGGTACAGGCTTCGGTCTGGTGCTGGTTGGTCCCGCGCGTTTCGCTGACGGTGCTAAGCGTGTGCCTTCTGTATTCGCCGGTCATTCGCGCGGGGCCGACCGCGAGTCCCAGCCAATCGCCAAATCCGACGACCGTACCAACCCCGATCGCGCTGCAGCGGCCGGCCTTGCAGGTTGCGGTGGTGGGACTCCGCAACGACCAGGGACAGGTCTCATGCAACTTGTTCACCGATCCCCGGCAGTATCCGCGCGGCGCCGCATTCAAGGAAGTTCGGACCTCAATACACAAAGGGAGCGCGCTCTGCGTCTTCACGGAGGTGCCAGCGGGCAAATACGCGATCGTCGTCTACCACGATGAAAACAACAACGGGCATTTCGATCAGAATGCGTTCGGAATGCCGATGGAAGGGTACGGGTTTTCCAACAACGCGGCGCCCCTGTTCGATGCCCCGAACTTCACCGCCGCCGCTTTCGATTACGACGGCCGTCGCCTCTACACCGTGATCGACATCAGATACTAGGAAACCTGCGGAGTGCGGGCACTTTCAAAGGGTTGACAGCTGGTCCGACCGCCGTGCCTATCCGCTCGTTTTCGGGTTCAGGATCTTGGATTTCTGTAGATCGCGAATAGCACCTTCCTTGCGATGACCGAGCACCTCTGGTCAGCTCATGCTATGAAGTTCGCAATCGATACACCGCAGTTCGGCTCTTACGCCGATCCCCGCGTCCTCGCTCAGCTTGCGCGCGAGGCAGAGGATTCAGGATGGGACGGGTTTTTTATCTGGGATCACATCAACGTCGGATGGCCGGATCCGGTGGCCGATCCATGGATCGCGCTGGCCGCGATGGCATGTGCAACCAAGCATATCCGCCTCGGTCCGCTGGTGACTCCGCTGCCGCGACGCAGCCCGTGGAAGCTCGCGCGCGAAGCTGTGACACTCGACCATCTTTCCGACGGGCGAGTCATCCTCGGCCTGGGTCTTGGTGCCGACGTGTTCGGAGAGATTTCCAGCTTCGCGGGACCACAGGACGATCACCTGCGTGCGGCCATGCTGGAAGAGGGGCTTGCGATTCTAGTCGGGCTCTGGAGCGGCGAGAAATTCTCTTTCGAGGGCCAGCACTACAAGGTTAGCCAGACCCAGTTCTTGCCCGTGCCCCAGCAAAAGCCGCGCATTCCGATATGGCTGGCGGGAACCTGGCCCAGAAAAAAACCGTTTCGCCGCGCGGCCGGCTACGACGGCATCGTGCCAATGAGCGGCAACATCGAAAAGCTGCTGACCCCATCGGATATCCGCGACATTGCCAGGTTCATCGCCGACTGTCGCACCAGTACCGACCTGTTCGACGTAGTCATATCGGGCGAAACCCCCACCGACGATCCCGCGCGCGCCCGCGACTTTGCGGCCGCATACGCGGAGGCCGGCGCAACCTGGTTCCTCGAATCGACCTTGCCATGGAAGCAACCGTACGAAGACTTCCGCCGCCGCGTCGCGGCGGGCCCTCCGCGCTGACCTATTCGGGTTCCCAGGCCGACCCTTTAGTCGAGTCAGTCCTGGTGGATTTCCGCCCCCGAATTGTGCAGGCTCTTCGCCCATGAAGGCAGTAGTTGTCGAGAAACCCGGGGACGAGTCGGTCCTCAAAATCAGTGAGGCTCCGGATCCGGTTTGTGGAGACGACGATCTTCTAATTCACGTGAAGTGCGCGGCCCTGAACCGTGCCGACATCATGCAGCGCCAGGGCTTCTATCCGCCTCCCCCGGGCGCCTCGGAAATTCTCGGGATGGAATGCGCCGGCGAAGTGATCGCGCGGGGGAAGAACGTTACTGGATGGGGTCTCGGCGATCGCGCGATGGCACTGCTCCCGGGCGGTGGTTACGCCGAAAAGGCGGTCGCAAACTACGGCTCTGCCATGAAGGTGCCACCCGGGCTGAGTGACGAGGAGGCAGCCGCGCTGCCCGAGGTTTTTCTAACTGCTTTTCTGAATCTCTTCTCGCTGGCCCAGGTGCAGCGCGGAGAAAACGTACTCATCCATGGCGGCGGCAGCGGGGTCGGCACCGCGTCGCTGCAACTGCTGCGCGAAGCAGGCGCGCGCGCGATTGTTACTGCAGGATCCGACGAGAAGTGTCAGCAATGTCTCAAGTTCGGCGCTGACGTTGCGATCAACTACCGCAAAGGCCCATTCGCGCCCCTGGTCAAAGCCGCCACCAACGACCGCGGTGCCGACATCATTCTAGACAGCATCGGCGGGGCGTACCTTGCTGAAAATCTCGACGCGCTCGCACCCGGTGGCCGCCTGGTCTTGATAGGCCTGATGAAAGGCGCCACCGCCGAGATTAACCTCGCTACAGTTCTGCGACGTCATCTGAAAATCTTTGGCTCCACACTCCGCGGCCGCCCGGTCGCAGAGAAGGCCCAAATCGTGCGTGACTTCCTGGCCCGTTTCGGCGCGGTGCTCGAGGCTGGCAAGCTGCGGCCACCCGTCTACAAAACGTTTCCGCTAAGTCAGGTGAGAGACGCACATCGCATGATGCAGGCCTCCGAGCACTTCGGCAAAATCGTCTTGCGATTAGCCTAACGAGGAACCCGTCGGTTTCGCCGAGTGAAGCCGGGAACCCGTCGGCGCGCGCATGCGGGAGCGGTCGCCCCGGAGGAAGCGTATCGAGCTTGTGCTTGTTCTCCGCGACCGGTCGATTTGCGCCCGTTTTCTGTTGACTGTATAGAGGGGCAGCACTACCCTGAGCGCCAACTGGTTGCGAAGATCCGATGAAAGCCTACCCAATCACATCGACGAGCTCTCCTTAAGGAGAGAATCCCTTCGTAAACCGGCGGAAAAACGCCTCGGGCTGCGAAGCCCGAGGCGTTTTTCTTTGTGCACGTTGAGAAGACACATGCGCAAGCAAGCCCAAATCGACAATTCTGGCGCTCTGGCCATCCAGCCGGCGAGTCGCTCCCTCTATCGCCACGCGGACTTCATGAAGCTATGGACCGGCGAGACCATTTCGCTCTTCGGCACCCGCGTCGGCAGCGTCGCGATGAGTTTTGCCGCGGTCATTACCCTGCGAGCGACTCCGTTCCAGATGGGCTTGCTGTCTGCCGCTGGGTATGTGCCCAGCGTGGTTTTCAGCTTTGTCACGGGAGCGTGGGTGGACCGGCTTCGCCGACGCCCGATCATGATACTCGCTGACCTGGGCCGCACCGCCGTACTGGCGACTGTGCCGCTCGCCGCCATCTACGGCGTGCTCACCATGCGCCACCTCTACTTTGTCGTGCTGCTGGCCGCTCTGCTCGACCTTTTGTTCGACGTTTCGTATCGGACCTATCTGCCAACGCTGGTCGATCGGGAGCAGCTCCTCGATGCAAACGGCAAACTCAGCGCGAGCAGCTCGCTTGCCGAAGTTGCTGGCTTCAGCATCTGCGGATGGCTGGTGCAGTGGATTACCGCACCGTTCGCCATCCTGATCGATGCGGTTTCCTTCCTCGCGTCTGCCATTGCAATCGCGAGTATCAGGACGCCGGAACCGGTTCCCAGCCGCCATCGCGGCGCGCGGGCGCTGGTCGGCGAAATCGCCGCGGGCGGCAGAGCGATCTGGTCCGACGGCCGCCTGCGCGCGCTTGCTGTGGTCGCGTTGGTCGGAGGCTTTTTCCCTAGTCTCTGGAACACGCTCTACATGCTGTTGGTCGTCGACGCCCTTGGCCTCAAGCCGGCCGGGTTGGGGATGATCTTCGCGGTCGGCGGCGTAAGCGCGCTCCTCGGAGCGCTGGCCGCGCAGCGCGCGTCCGATTGGCTCGGCACTGGGCGTGCTATGGTCCTGGGCTTGGCCGTGGGAGGATTCGCGATGGTGCTGCCCCCACTGGCGCGCGGCGCCGGCGCAAGTTCGGTGGCCTTGCTGGTTGCGCACCAACTGATCGGCGATGGCGCGCTAACCATCTATTTCATCAACAGCGTGACTCTGGTGCAGACCGTCACGCCTCCCGTGATTCTCGGCCGCGTGAACGCGAGCTTGCGGTTCCTGAGCCATTCCTCAATTTTGATCGGTCTTCTGGTCGGGGGCGTAGCAGGCCAGCTCGTCGGCCTGCGGCCGACCATGCTGGTAGGTGCCGCGGGGGTGTGGCTGGCGGCAGGGCTGCTCGCCGCCTCGCCAATTCGGAACTGCCGCGCAGTCGGCGCGGGCCTGGAAAATCGGGAGGACGCGCAACGGTGACACACGCGACTGAACACCCCGACGTCGGACGTGATTTTCTGATTCCTTTGCGGGTGCTAATTTTTCTTCTTCTCGATGCGTCTTTCCGAACTCAACTACGATCTCCCCGCGGAGCTTATCGCGCAGCACCCGCTCAAGTCCCGCGAGCAGGCGCGCATGCTGGTCGTTAACCGCAAGCTTGGAACCTACGAGCATTCGCGTTTCTACAAGCTGTATCAGTACCTGCGCGAGGGTGATCTCATCGTTCTCAACGACACTCGCGTATTGCCCGCGCGCCTGCTGGCGCGAAAAGAAAGCGGCGGTCGCGTCGAACTGCTATTCGTGCGACCGGTCGATGATCCGCCCGGAGCGTGGATGGCACTTGCGCGGGGACACCGGGCCCTCAAAGAAGGCGCGCGCCTGCGCCTTGAAAACGGCGGCGCGCTGCGGGTCGTAGGATACGTGCGCGAAGGGCGTCCGGTCTTCGCCAGCGAGGACGGCACACCGATAGCGGAAATACTCACCGGGTCGGGTCTGCTCGCGCTGCCTCACTACATCCGCCGTGAAGTCGGGTCCGAAGATCTCGATGACTATCAGACCGTGTACGCTCGCAGTCCCGGGGCGATTGCCGCTCCGACTGCGGGATTGCATTTCACCGCTGCCCTGCTCGCCGAATTGTCGCACTACGGCATTCGCAGCACGAGAATTACCTTGCACATCGGACCCGGAACCTTTGCGCCCTTGCGCGCGCCCCAGGTCGAGGCCCACTCGATGGAGGCCGAGTGGTTCACGATCCCAGACGGCGCCCGTGCGGATCTCGATCACGCTCGGCGTACCGGCGGTCGTGTGGTCGCGGTCGGAACCTCAAGCGTACGCGCGCTCGAGTCGTGGGCAATTACCGGTGACCCTGAAGGGTTTACCGGGTTGTTCATCTTCCCTGGGTTTCGTTTCAAGATGGTGAACGCGATGATCACTAACTTCCATATGCCACGGACCACGGTGTTGGCGTTGGTGATGGCGCTGGCGGGACCCGAGTTGGTCCTCGATGCGTACCGCGAGGCGGTCCGCCGCCGTTATCGCTTTCTAAGCTACGGCGACGCGATGCTGATTCTCTGATGACGCTGCCAATCGAATTTTCCATCACCGCCAACGACGATCTGGCCCGCGTCGGATGCCTTCGCACACCTCACGGCACGGTTGCAACTCCGGTTTTCATGCCGGTGGGCACGCGCGCGGCGGTAAAAGCCATGTCTCCGGATGAACTCTGGAACATCGGCTATCGGCTAGTTCTGGCGAACGCCTACCATCTGCTGGTGCGGCCGGGTCACGACCTGGTGAGGGCGCTGGGAGGGGTCGGGCGATTCATGGCATTTCCCGGCGCCATCCTCACCGATTCGGGCGGCTTCCAGGCCATGAGCCTCGCAAAGATCAGTTCCGTTTCGGAGGACGGCCTTCGCTTTCGCTCACACCTCGACGGGGCTCCCGTGATGCTTACGCCGGAAAGCGCAATCGAGGTGCAGGAGGCACTGGGTGCCGATATCATGATGGCGCTCGACGAATGCACTCCCTATCCGGCCTCGCACGAGCAGGCACGCAAATCGCTGGAGCTGACGGCGCGCTGGGCCGAGCGCGGGCTGCGCGCACGTCAGAGCAGTACGCAGGCCCTGTTCGGAATCGCGCAGGGCGGCACCCACGCCGACCTGCGTCGCGCCAGTGCACGGCAGATAACCTCGCTGGGTTTCGATGGCTATGCTGCCGGGGGACTATCCGTCGGCGAGCCTAAGGACGAGATGCTGGAAATGGCGGCCTTGTCCGCCTCGCTCCTTCCGGCGGACCGCCCCCGTTACCTGATGGGAGTCGGGATGCCTGCTGACCTTCTCGCCGCGGTGGGAATGGGCTACGACATGTTCGATTGTGTTATTCCCACCCGCAATGCCCGCAACGGCTCGGCCTTCACCAGCGCGGGACGGATCTCGATCAAGCGGGCCGAGTATGCCCGCGATGCGGGTCCGCTCGACCCGCATTGCGAATGCCGCCCCTGCCGGACTTTCTCCCGCGCCTACCTGCGTCACTTGTTTTTGTCGCGCGAGATACTCGCAGCGCGCGCACTGACGGAGCATAATCTGTTTTTCTACGCGCGCTTGATGCGTGAAGCGCAAGCTGCTATCGCATCTCGAACTTTTCGCGCGTATGCAAATTCGATGACCGCGGCCCTAAAAGGAGGCGACGCGGGCGACAAGGACACTGACTGATGCTGTTTGAGGGAATTGCGTGGGCGCAAGCTGCCGCCGCCCAACAAGGTTCGGAAGCTTCGACCTTGCTGCAGATGGCGCCCATAGTGGGGGTTATCGCAATCTTCTATTTCCTCCTGATTCGCCCCCAGACACAGAAAGCCAGGGAGCATTCTAAAATGCTCAAAGAGCTCAAGCGCAACGATGAAGTCGTTACTACCGGTGGCATCGTTGGCAGGATTACCGACCTTGGCGAGAAGCTGGTGACGGTCGAAATTGCCCCCAACGTCCGCGTGAGAGTGGAACGTCCCCAGATCGCTTCGATATCCTCTTATGGCAAAGCGCCCGGGAAAAAAGACAAGGAATAAGGTCGCGCCGGGTCGCTGCGGGATCAATTAAGTTGGACACCCAAGCCTTTGCGCCCCTCCTCATTCTGATCGCGCTGGCGGTTGCTTTCCTGTACCTGCATTTCAGCGGGGGCGACGGTCGCACGCGGCTCTACCTGGCCGCAATCTTGACGGTCGTCGCGATAATCATTCTGCTTCCGAGCCTTAACCTGAACCTTCCCGATTGGATGTCCGCAATTATCGGCGGCACCAAGATTCAAATGGGCCTCGACCTCCAGGGTGGAACCCATCTGCTGATGAGTGTGAAACTCGACGAGGCGGTGAAAACGCAGCTCGGACATCGCGCCGACGACATCAAGCGGCAGCTCAAGGAGAACAAGATCGATTTCGACAACGTTGCGCAGGATGAGTCCGGGAACATCATCGTCAAGCTCAAGGGCAGCGACGAGCGCAGTGCGTTCCTGGATTTGGCCAGCAAGTCATTTCCCGACCTGGTGGTTAACACCGCTCCTTCCACCGGGGGAGGACCAGCCTTCAGCCTGGGCTTCCGGCCGCGCGACCTGTCGCAGATGAAGGCCGACGTAATGGACAAGGCGCTCGAGACGATTCGCAATCGAATAGACCAGCTCGGCGTGCGCGAAACCACGGTGGTGCGCGAGGGCGACAATGAAATCCTGGTCCAGCTGCCCGGAATCCAGGACCCCGAGCGCGCCAAAGAGCTGATTGGCAAAACCGCCGTCCTCGAATTCAAGCTCATTGACGACTCGCACAATCTGCAGGATGCAATTCAGAACGGGCCGCCGCCCGGCTATGAAATCCTCTATGGCGCGCCCGCCCGCGGCGGGCGCACGCCGTATCTGGTGGAATCTCCCGTGCTGATGAAGGGCGACGTGGTCACCGATGCTCGTGTCCGCCCCGGCGGCCGGCTTGAAGGCCCCTACGTCTCCGTTGATCTCGACTCACGCGGAGCCGAGATTTTCGACGCGCTCACCGCCGCGAATGTAGGCCGTCGGCTCGCGATCGTGCTCGACGGCACGGTCTATTCGGATCCCGTCATCAAGGAGCGCATTCCGGGTGGCCATGTGCAGATTACCGGGCGATTCTCGCTCGACGAGGCGCACGACCTCGCCATCGTGCTGCGATCCGGTTCACTACCGGCTGCGGTCGAATTCGAAGAGGAACGCACGGTCGGCCCGTCGTTGGGTCGCGATTCTATTCGTCAAGGTGCACTTTCCTTCATCATTGGCGCCGCCGCCGTGCTGATCTTCATGCCCTTCTACTACAACGGCGCGGGCATCGTTGCGGACTTCGGCTTGACCCTGAATATCCTGCTCTTGATCTGCGTGATGGCGGCGATGCAGGCCACCCTGACCCTCCCCGGCATCGCCGGAATCGTGTTGACCCTCGGAATGTCGGTCGATGCCAACGTGCTGGTGAATGAGCGGATGCGCGAGGAATTGCGCGCCGGCAAGTCTCCGCGGGAGGCGGTCAGGTTGGGCTACGAGCGTGCATGGTCCGCGATTCGAGACTCCAACATCTCGACCTTTGTAGCGGGGTTGATCCTGTTTCAGTTCGGCACCGGACCGGTCAAAGGGTTCGCCGTCACGCTCTGCGTCGGTGTTCTCACTGGTCTATTCTCGTGCATCGTCGTGACCCGCGCTTGGTACGACTATCTGATCGGCGCAAGAAAGCTAAGCACTATCAGCGTGTAGCCTCTTAGCCTGGAGAAAGGTTGGTTCCGGGGGTGTGCTTGGGGCTTGGCACCGTGCGCCAGGTCGCGTGGATCCGCTTTCCCATTTTCTGGCGCGGGCCCCGCGTTCGCCCCTTAAAATTGGTCTGTCCGCCGACGCCACGGAGATAAACTTGACTTGCATGAGGTGAGCAGGTTACAAGAGTCCGTTCTAACTATCAGACCAGAAAGGCGTCTTTTGGACGGAAAGATGGCCGAAAAAGACGACGTTTTGCTGAATTCACGTGAGGTTGCTTTCTTGCTCGACCTCAGCCCCGACACAGTCAACGAGTTCGCGCGCCGTAACATAATTCCGGCCTTCAAGAAGGGGCGGCAATGGCGCTTTCGCAAACGCGATATCGCTTCCGTGAAGCGCCAGCTTCGGGGGGTTAACGCCGCCGCGTAACGGCGGTCAGTCAGCTCTTGGCGGTTTGGGGCAGGGCGGGTGACATCGTCTCCCGCCCTCGGACCCAGCACAATCCAGAGGATTCTTAACGAAATGGCCGAACCGCACGAGAGCCGCATCTATTCCGATTTGTCCCACTTTTACGATGCGGTCTTCAGCCGCGCATTTGAAGACCACGAGCACGAAGTTATCGAGTCGCTAAACCTCCGGCCCGGGCAGCAGGTGCTTGAAGTAGGGGTCGGCACCGGCATGGCACTCGATGCCTTCCCGCCCTACGTTCACGTGGTCGGTATTGATCCGTCCGAGGCGATGCTCGCGCACGCGCGCGACAAGATTCGCGACAACGAGTGGGGCCACGTCGAGGTGCGAAAGGGCGATGCGCTCAATCTCGACTTCCCCGACAATAGCTTTGACGACGTGGTCACGTTTCACGTGATTACGGTCGTACCCGATCCGCTGCAGATGATGAGTGAGATGGTCCGGGTGTGCAAACCGGGCGGCAGGATCGTGGTCGTCAACCACTTCGCGAGTCCCAATCCGGTGCTGTATTTTCTGAACACCGTGGTCAATCCAATCACCAAGCTGCTCGGATGGACCACCCGCTTGCGGGCCCGCGACGTCCTCAGCGGCTACGACATCACCGTCGAGCAACTCCGCCCGGTAGCCCGCTTCTCGATTCATTCGTTGATAGTCGCGCGCAAGAACCAGTAGCGGGAAGGCTGTCGTAGTCGGGCTCCTCGGCACGGCGGGATTTCTCGCAAGCCGAACCTCGACCTCACCGGATTCCGACCAAAGCCCTCTTAGTGACGATGGACGACCCATCGCCCGGGCTGGCAATTGCAATTCTGCACGCACCGGGTCGACACCCAGGACCGATCTGGTCAGAGCGGTCCCTGAGCTTCCCGATTTGATCGGAGCGCCTGACTCGGCTATTGCTCCCTCGGGAGTGCTTGAATCGCCGTGTCAGATTCGGATCGCGACGAGAAAGAGTCGCCGACACCATCCGACGACCAGACTATCGAAGAAATCGCGCGCACCCTCGCCGATCGGCTCCGGGCGATGCCCAACCGCCAGGAAATGACCGACTACGCCGTGTCGTTGCTGCGCGAAAGCAACGAGGAGGCGGATCAGGCGGAGCTGGCGCGTGATACCAAGGCCAAGATCGCGCGGGGCGATCCGTTTAATCCGATCGCGTTCGGCATCCCACTGTTCGTGATTGGAGCCGTACTGCTGGCGACCGGAATCCTCGCCGGGCCGGGTATCGGCGTCATGGCCATCGCCGTGCTCATGGTATTGTACGGTATTGTGGTCTCCTTCTTCTCACGCGGCCGGAAAAGCGCTGGAGAGAGGGGCGGAGAAGAGCGATAGCGAGCGCACATGGAATCAGCCCTTCTTCTTGCGAAGTCGTAGTACAATTAGGTAGCCTTACATGGTTCGGGTTTTGCCCACTACGTACCCGCGCGGCTGCGGAGCAGAGGTAGTAATTTAGTCGGGGGTGGCGGTCTGAGCCGCCCGGGAGTCTCGGTCAGATGGCGAAGTTGGACTGGAACGAAGTCAAACGCCAAATTACGGAATCGCAAGCCTGGCAATCGATTTTCCGCCACGGCTATGAAGATACGCCGCGCAACCGCATCTTGATGGTTTCCGGCAACGTATGGCTCCATCTGCATCCTTCCAAGGTCCAGAAGCACGCGGTCCGGATGCGTTTCACATGGTGCATGGGTGGTATCACTTTCCTGCTGTTTCTGGTGACCGTGGTCACGGGCATCTACCTGATGTTCTATTACCGACCCACTGCGGAATACGCATACGCGGACATGAAGTATCTCGAATTCGACATGCCGTTCGGCATGCTGATGCGAAACATGCATCGTTGGGCCGCGCACGGCATGGTGATCGCGGTCTGGCTGCACATGTTCCGGGTCTTCATGACCGGTTCGTACAAGCCGCCGCGCGAGTTCAACTGGGTAGTCGGCGTAATCCTGCTCGTCCTCACGCTGTTGCTCTCGTTCACCGGCTATCTGCTGCCCTGGGATCAGCTGTCGATTTGGGCGGTTACGGTCGGTTCCAACATGGCGCGCGCCACGCCGCTGCTGGGTCACGGCGGACCGTTCCACGAGATGTTGGGGGTCAACCCGATTTACGATGCCCGCGCGTTTCTGTTCGGCGGTGCCGAAATCGGTCCGCACACGCTGCTGCGTTTCTATATCCTGCACTGCATCTTCTTCCCCCTGGTCGCAAGTATCTTCATGGCAGTGCATTTCTGGCGAATCCGTCGCGACGGAATGTCGGGACCCCTTTAGAACATCATGGGTGACCTGATCTCCTGGCTGGCGCACAATCCGATCGTGCGAGTGACGTTCGTCCCGACGCTGATGGGGTTGGCTATCTATTGGATGTGGCGTCTGGCCGCACCTCCGCCGTGGGAGGATGATGCGAATCACACATAGTGCAAGCGGCCTGCCGCGATACTTTTCGCCCCAAGTCCGGGCGAGGAACTAAATCATGGCGAGCGAAGAAGGAAGCGGATCGAGAAGCGGCTCAATGATGATGGCCGCTGCGGCCGGTGGCGCCGTTGGCGCTGCGCGCGCTCCCAAGGGTGCCCCCGCCGGCAAGCGTATCGAGGTGCCCATCAAGAAGGCCGGGAGCGGCATCGAAGACAAGCTGCACACCTGGCCGTTCCTGGTGCGCAATGAGTTTCTGGTCGCGATCGTGGTGACGGTGCTGCTGACGGTATGGTCGCTAACCATCAACGCGCCGCTGGAAGAGCCGTCCAATCCCACCCGGACCCCGAATCCGTCCAAGGCTCCCTGGTACTTCCTCGGCCTTCAGGAAATGCTCGTGTTCTTCGACCCGTGGTACGCCGGTGTGGTGTTGCCCAGTTTCATTATCGTCGGCCTCATGCTGGTGCCGTATCTGGATATCAATCCGAAGGGGAATGGTTACTACACCTTCCGCGAGCGGATGTTCGAGATTCTGACCTTCTTCATCGGATTTCACGTACTGTGGGTTTCCTTCATCATCATAGGCACGTTCTTTCGCGGCCCCGGGTGGAACTGGTTCTGGCCTGGCCAGTACTGGGATCCACACATGGTGGAGGCACTGACCAACGTCGACCTTCCATACATGTTCGGGTTCCGCGACTATACGCTGTCCGCCCTGTTCGGACTTTCCCTGATTGGCGGCTACTTCGTGGTCGGAATGGCGGTGTTCTACTGGTGGGTGCGCCGGCGCCCAGCCAATGATCCGTGGTCCGCGTTCCCGGGCGGAGGTCCTGAGTTGTTGGAGAGGTGGGGCCCGGTGCGCTTTGGCATAATCGGGTTTCTGCTGCTCGCGATGGCCGGGGTCTTCATCAAGATGGTCATGCGGCACGCGCTCAACATCAAGTACATACTGGTAACCCCCTGGATTAACATCTGACGGCGTGACAGCAGCGCAAGTGTGTACATCCTGGGCAAAGTGCTGGAGGCGTTGGGATGCGCCGACGTAGGATTCGCGCTCTACGTCGGCATCACCCAGCCGCGCGGGATGGGTAACGAGTTCAAGCTGACGGGCATCGGAATCTTGGTGTTCCTGGTCGGCTACATTGTTGAGAATTTATCCGGCGAGCGCTCCTGACCGCGCGAGGGGGGAGGGCGCATTGACCACGGTTATCAAGGGCAGGGTAAGAATAGATGGCTGGCAGACCGGGGCTTGATCCCAGCGAAGAAGCAAAATCCTACAGCGCGATGTTCGTGCTGATGGTCGCACTGTTGCT
>DASXMJ010000068.1 GCA_036495685.1 Candidatus Binataceae bacterium
CAATTCCGCTTTTTCCACCGAGGTACTTAGTTCCTGTTGATGCGACCCGCGCGTGCGCATTGACAGGTAAAATAGGCCTCAATAACATCGCAATCCCGCATATTAGTCGCGGCTTACGCGGGTTTTCCGGGCACGAACTAGTCAAGACTGCTCTTACTGGATCCGCAAAAGCCGGAGTGCGTTTTGGGGGCAGCGGGCGGCTGAATCGTCCGTGGACGGCCTTGGTTGAGTAGAGGATTGAGAAAAACGAATACCGGGACGCGAAGGAATTATTGCTCTCAAACAACCTGCCAAGAGGAATGCTGCTTCCCTTTTAGTTCTCCCTCTCCGGGGAGGCTGCAAGCGGAGCAAGCACCCGTTGGAGGATTTTTCCAACCCTTGCCAGGGGCCGGTGCAAAGGCGCGTGGCGGGTGATTTTCTTTGGATTTGAGGCGCACGCGCTGGGCGGTCGCCAAGCTGGTAAGGCACCAGGCTTTGGACCTGGCATTCGAAGGTTCGAATCCTTCCCGCCCAGCCAACTGATGCTTTGTCGCCGGGCGCGAAGGGTAGACCGCGGGTAGATTGCGGAATTTCGAGATGGCAGATCAAGCCAAAGACGCATTGGAAATTTTCACCGGTACTTCCAACCCGGCGCTGGCCCGCGAAGTCTGTGAGCATCTCGGAGTGCGTCTCGGCGAAGCCGAAGTGGGGCGCTTCCCGGATGGCGAGGTGATGGTCGAAGTACACGAGAACGTTCGCGGCGGCGACGTCTTCGTTATCCAGTCGACCTGTTCGCCCCCGAACGAGAGCCTGATGGAACTGCTGTTGGTAATGGATGCTCTGCGGCGCGCTTCGGCGCGGCGCGTCACCGCGGTGGTTCCCTACTTCGGTTACTCGCGGCAGGATCGTAAGGTCGCCTCGCGCGTACCGATCAGCGCCAAGCTGGTCGCCGACCTGATTACCACGGCGGGCGCCTCGCGGGTGGTGACGGTCGATCTGCACGCCGGGCAGATTCAAGGGTTTTTCAACATTCCGGTCGACAACCTGTATGCGATGCCGGTGCTGATAAGCTATCTGCGCAAGCGGCTCGATGGGCAGAAGATCAGCGTCATCTCGCCCGATGCCGGCGGGGTGGAGCGCGCACGCGCTTTCGCCGGGCGGCTCAACGCTAACCTCGCGATCATCAACAAGCGTCGCAGGCGCGCCGGCGAAGTTGCCGAGATGCAACTGGTCGGCGAAGTGCGCGATTCCGTGGCGGTGCTGGTCGATGACATGATCGACACAGCCGGCACCATCACCGAAGCGGCGAAAGTGGTTGCGAACGCTGGCGCCAGCGAGGTGTTCGCAGTGGCGACCCATCCAATTCTTTCCGATCCCGCCTGCGAGCGCCTGAACAAATCGAATATCGTGGAAATTGTCACAAGCAACAGCATCCTGCTGCGCCCGAAGGTGCAGATGGAGCTGAAAAAGCTCAAAGTCCTGTCGGTGGCGCCGCTTATAGCGGAAGCCGTGCGACGCATTCATAATGAGGAGTCGGTCAGCTCGCTGTTCAACTAGGCGAGCCGAATACGGAACCAATCGATGGAAACTGGTGAACTTAATTGTGAAAAGCGAGCGGTAAAGCCCCGCAGTACCATAACCGCGCTTCGCCGCCAGGGCCGCGTGCCGGCGGTGCTCTACGGCCCCGGCTCGCTGCCGACGCCGCTCTCGGTGAGCGGCAGCGAGTTGCGCGATCGCCTCTCGGCCGCGTCGCATACACGCATCGTGCGACTCAAGTCGGGCGCGTCCGAGCTGGATGGCCGCCATGTCATCTTCAAAGAAGTGCAGCGCGCACCGGTCTCCGGCGCGGTGCTTCACGCGGATCTCTACGAAGTCGATCTCCAGCGCGCAATCCAGGTCGAAGTGCCGCTCAAGTTCACCGGCCGCGCGCTCGGCGTCGCTGACGGCGGCATCCTACAGCCGCTGGTGCGGGCGATGACGGTGGAGTGCCTGCCGCTGGAAATTCCCGCAGCGATCGAGGTTGACGTAACCGAACTCGGCGTGCACGACGTTATTCACGTTTCCGCGGTGAAAGTGCCCGGCAACGCCAAGCCGATTTTCGATCAGGACTACGCGGTAGTTTCGGTTCTGCCGCCGACCGTGGCAGAAGCCCCTACCCCGCAGGCTGCCGCCGCCGAAGGTGCGCCCGAGGAGGGTGCGCCCGCCGAAGCCGCAGCCGCTGGCGCGGCAGCACCCGCCGAAGGGGCGCAGAAAGAGGGCGCAGCCCCCGCGGCCGCGGGTGGCGCCGCAAAGAAGGCCGAGCCGGCGGCCAAGAAGTAAACCACGCGCAACGCCGCACGTGGAATCGAGAGGAGTCCGCGCACGTACGACGGCGTGCGCGGCGGGTGGAGGAGCCGTGGTGAGTTTCGCTCATCTACACGTCCATACACAGTTCAGTCTGCTCGACGGCGCCAACAAGATCGCCCCCCTGCTGGAGCACGCTAAGGGGTCCGGTATGGAAGCAATGGCGATTACCGACCATGGCAACATGTTCGGGGCGGTCGAGTTCTACCAGAAGTCAATCGCCAACGGCATCAAGCCGATCATCGGCTGCGAGGCATACCTCGCGCCCGGCAAGCGCAGCGATCGCACGCAGGCGCCCCGCGGCGACGACATGGATGGCGCGGGCAATTTCCATCTCATCCTGCTCGCGCAGAACCGCACCGGCTACCAAAACCTCTGCAAGTTGCTGACCAGCGCCTACCAGGAGGGGCTCTATTACAAGCCGCGCATCGACAAGGAAATTCTCGCGGAGTTGTCCGACGGCCTCATCGTACTCTCGGGGTGTCTATCAGGAGAGATTCCGCGCTGGCTGCGGCAGAGCCGCATGGATAAAGCGTGCGAGGCCGCCGAATGGTATGCGAAAACCTTCGGCGACCGCTTTTACGTGGAGCTTCAGGACAACCGGCTCCATGCACCCATCAACGACGCGCTGCGCGACCTCGCGCGCCGGGTGGGATTGCCGTTGGTGGCGACCAATGATTGCCACTATCTCCATCGCGGCGATGCGAAGGCGCACGAAGTCCTGCTCTGCATCCAGACCGGCAAGACCATGGCGGACGAGAGCCGCTGGCGTTTCGATACCGACGAACTCTACGTAAAAACGCCGGAAGAGATGGCCCAGGCATTTGGAGCCGATTCCGAAGAATTCCGTAACACTATGGAAATCGCCAGGCGGGCCGAGTTCGAGTTCGAATTCGGCAAGTTCCGCTTTCCCGTGTACCAGGCGGGGAAACACGCGAACCTGGACGACGAAATGGAGCAACGCGCGCGCGCGGGGTTGGAGCAGCGCCTTGGCGAGATCCGCGCGCGCTACGGCGAGGTCGATCCCGCCCCCTATCGGGAACGGCTCGATCGCGAACTTCCCGTTATCCGCGACATGGGGTTCTCCGGATACCTTCTTATCGTGCAGGACTTCATGAGTTATGCGCGCGGTCAGGGCATCCCGACCGGACCCGGACGCGGCTCGGTGGTTGGATCGCTGGTGTCGTATGCGTTGGGCATCACTGAAGTCGATCCTATCGAGCACAAGCTGCTGTTCGAGCGCTGGCTGAACCCCGGTCGCAAATCGATGCCCGATATCGACTCGGACTTCTGCTGGGAGCGGCGCGACGAAATTCTGGACTACGTCCGCGGCAAATACGGGGCCGATCGCGTCGCACAGATAATCACGTTCGGAACCATCAAGGGCAAGCAAGCCATTCGCGACGTGGGGCGAGTACTCGGGCTTTCGTTCGCAGAGACCGACAAGATCGTCAAGCTCTACCCGGCGCCCAAGCAGGGACGCGACTTTCCTCTGAAAGATGCCATCGACCTGGAACCGCGCCTCAAGGAAGAGCGGAGGATTCACCCCGAGCTGTTTGACTATGCATTCAAGCTCGAAGGCTTGCTGCGCCACACCTCGAAACACGCAGCCGGGGTGGTGATCGCAGATGTGCCACTTCACTCGATGGTGCCGCTATACGTCGACAAGGAGACCGGCGAAGACGGGCTGGCGATAACTCAGTATTCAATGAAGGGAGTCGAGGAGATCGGACTGATCAAGTTTGACTTCCTCGCGCTCAAGAATCTCACACTGATCAAGGACACCCTCGATCTTATCGGCGCGGGTGGCAAGGAAGTGCCCGACTTGAACCGCTTGCGACTCGACGATGTTGAAACCTATCGATTGCTTGCACGCGGCGACACGGTTGGCGTGTTCCAGATGGAAGGTTCGGGGATGCGCCGCTTCTTAAGCGACCTGAAGCCGACCCGCTTCGAAGATATCGTGGCAGCCACCTCGCTCTTCCGTCCCGGCCCCCTCGATGCGGTTCAGGATGGCAAGACCATGGTCCAGCACTACGTGGACCGCAAACACGGCCGCGAAAAAGTGGAGTACGACCACCCGCTGCTGGAGCCGGTGCTCGCCGACACCTACGGTGTCATCGTTTACCAGGAACAGGTCATGCGTGCCGCGCAGGCGCTGGCCGGCTACACTCTGCAACAAGCCGACACGCTCCGTGCCGCGATGGGCAAGAAGGACAAGGCGGTCATGGAGAAGGAGCATGCCGGATTCATCGAAGGGGCCGAAAAGAACGGACTCCCGCGCACACTCGCGCAATCGATCTTTGAAAAGATCGAAACCTTCGCGTCCTATGGATTCAACAAGTCGCACGCCGCCGCCTACTCGCTTACCACCTATCGCACCGCCTATCTCAAGGCGCATTTTCCGCAGGAGTTCATGGCGGCGCTCATGTCGCTCGACATGGATGATGCCGACAAGACCTACAAGAACATCGCGGCGCTGCGCGAGATGCACATCGCGATTCTCCCTCCCGACGTGAACCAGAGCCGCGTCAAGTTTGCGGTCGCAGAGGGTGCGATTCGCTTCGGGTTGGGCGCGATCCGCGGGGTCGGCGCGAAAACCGCGGGCGCTATCATTGCCGAGCGCGAGGGGCGCGGTCCCTTCGAGGGGTTGGTGGACTTCTGTATTCGCGTCGGCGCGCAACTGGTGAATCGGCGGGTGCTCGAGGCGCTCATCAAATGCGGAGCGTTTGATTCCGGAGGCATCACCCGCGCGGCCCTGATGGCGCAGGTCGAAGACTCCCTCAAGCTGGCGCAAAAGGCACAGAGCGACGCCGAGCGCAATCAGATGGGCCTGTTCGGCGGCGCGGTAGCGGCCGCACCCGGGCCACGCCGCGAATCAGTGCGCGAGTGGGATGCGAAGGAAAAATTGAGAAACGAAAGAGAAGCGCTCGGCTTCTACATCACGGCGCATCCGCTCGACAAGTACGAACGCGTTATCGCGCGCGTCAGCCGATTGACCACTGCCGACCTTCCAGCTGCCCCCGACGGAAGCCAGGTGCAAATTGCCGGAGTAGTCCAGGCAGTCAAGCTCAAGAACAACAAGTCCGGCAAGCGCTACGCGACGTTCTCGCTGGAAGATCGTAATGGAGTGGTCGAGGCGATCGCGTGGCCGGAGACCTACCAGAAGTACGAAGCCGTCATCTCGGGCGAGGGGCCGGTGGTCGCCCGCGGCAAGCTCGATGTCGACGAGGAGCGCGCACAAATCATCCTCGATGATTTGCGGCCGTTGAATACGGCGCTGCTGGATTCCTATCGCGAAGTTCGCGTGCATGCATCGCGCAGCCGCCTCGAAAATGGAGGCATCGATGAGCTCAAAGCTGCGCTGACCCGTTATCGCGGCAAGTCGCTGACCTACCTGCATCTGGGCCTGGACGATGGCCGCGAAGCGGTCCTGCTGCTGGGCGACGGTTTTCGCGTGACCCCGAGCGATGCATTGGTTGCCGAACTAGAGAAGGTGCTGTCTCCGGGCGCGGTCGAACTTAAGTAGTAGCTGCCGGTCGGGATCTGCCGGTCACCCGCCAACCGGTCACTTATCCAGACGACGTCCGCGTAATCCGTAGGTTGCCTTTATCGGAATTGACCCAAGTCTTGGGTCTGCTACGCTCGGCCCCAGGCGACCCTTTGCCCAAGAGAGTTCTAGACGATTGCATAGCGTAGCGAGTGAACAGCACGACCGCGCCGTCCTGGTCGGCATCGACCTGGGCGGACGCGCGGGAATCTCCAGCGAGGAATCTCTTGCCGAACTGAAAGCGCTGGCCGAGAGTGCGGGCGCGAGCGTCGAAGCCACCGTAAGCCAGCGCCTCAAGGCCCCCGATCCACGTACGTTCATCGGACGAGGGAAGACCGGCGAGGTTGGCGAGATTTCGCGGATGACCGATGCGACCGTCGCCATCTTCGACGACGCACTATCGCCGGCGCAGTCGCGCAACCTGGAAAATCAACTGAAGCTGCGGGTTATCGATCGCAGTCAACTGATCCTGGACATTTTTGCGCAGCGCGCCCGCACCTTGGAAGGCAGGCTGCAGGTCGAGATCGCGCAACTTGCCTATTTGCAGCCGCGCCTGACCCGGCAGTGGGCCCATTTGTCGCGGGTGCGCGGCGGTGCGGCCGGCGGCGGAGGAGGAGGCGTCGGCGCACGCGGCGGTGGAGTGGGGACGCGCGGACCAGGTGAAACCCAGCTCGAAGTCGACCGTCGCCGCTTGCGTGAACGCCTCACCCGGTTGCGCACTCGGCTCCGGCAGGTCGAGCGAACCCGCGACAATCAGCGGCGCCGACGCCTGGAAGTTCCTTACCCAACAGTCGCGCTGGTTGGTTACACGAATTCCGGGAAGTCCACCCTCCTGAATGTGCTCACGGGCGCGAACGTCGAAGCCGCGAACCGCCTGTTTTCGACCCTCGATCCGACCATTCGCCGGCTTAGGCTGCGCAACCGCATGACCGTCATGATCGCCGACACGGTCGGGTTCATCCATCGTTTGCCGCATACGCTGGTCGAGGCCTTCAAGGCGACGCTGGAGGAAGTGCGTACTGCTGACCTGCTGCTGCACGTGGTCGACGCCAGCTCCGAACTTGCCGCCGAGCACGTGGAGATAGTGGATCGCGTATTGGAAGAAATCGGGGCCGGAGCCACGCGACGAATTATCGTGATGAACAAGATTGATCTGGTCGAGCATTCGCCGCGAATCCCCGCCAACGCGGAGGCAATTTCCGCCCTGCGCTCCCTTGGACTTGAGCGTCTGCTGGAGCGCATTGGCCGCGAGCTGGGAATCACGCGTCAGGAGGTTGCCGTGACGATCGCCGCCAATCGCGGAGATCTGATTGCGATGGCGCGGCGGGAGGGCGAAGTGATAAGCGAAGAATATCGAGACGGCGTGGTCGCCATGCGCGCGCGGGTGAGCCCTCCGGTGGCAGGGCGGTTGCGCAAAGCGAATCTGGCCGAGGCCTGACAGTCCTGTGACTTGCGATGGCCGTAGCTTCGCCTCATAAGCCGGCTCCCAGGGATACCGGCGCTCCCACCCTTCGGGGACTGCTCAATGTTCCCAACTTCCTGACCCTGTGCCGGGTGGGTTCGATTCCCATTTTCCTTTCGTTTCTCAGCCGGCACCAATACACGGAAGCGCTCTACGTTTTTGTGGCCGCCGCGTTGACCGATGCTCTCGATGGGACGGTCGCGCGGTGGTTCGACGCGCGCACCGAAATCGGTGCCTTCCTCGATCCCTTTGCGGACAAGCTGATGCTGGTTTCAGCGTTCGTGGTTTTGACCGTAGAACAGGATCTGCCGGGTTGGCTGCTCGGGGTAGTGGTCATCCGCGATGTGGTAGTCGTGGGCGGCTACCTGATGGTCGCGTTTTTTACCAGCGAGCGAATGCCGGTAAGACCAAGCTATCTCGGGAAACTGAGTACCGTGCTTCAACTCGCCTGCGTAGTTGCTACCCTGCTTCGAATGGGAGTGGAGTGGTCGAACTACTGGTACGGGCTGCTTTACCTGACCGTAGGCGTCACGGCCCTCTCGGGTGTTCACTATTCCTACCGTGGTCTGGTTTGGCTAGGCTCCCGCGAGCCGGAGATGTTCAGCTGATAGGCCGGTCTGCTCCGCTCTCAAATCAGTGAGGTGCAAGAGTACCGATCGAACCATTGCCAACTACCCAGAGAGGCTCCGCGCCTTTCGTACTCGCCCGGTGGTCCCGCGCGTGCTTACGTAGGGCGGAAATGGCTTCTTGAGCAGCGGACCATCCGTCTTTCCTTCCGAAACCATGACGAGGTCGGCGCGTGACCTCTGTTGTTTCCGCGCAATTTCGCCGGGAAATTGCGATCCGGTTGATTGCGGCGCTTACAGTGTTCGCGGCGATGGCTCTAGCCGAGGCGGCGATGCCACGGCGCGACCGTTCCTTCTCACGGCGCGCTCGATGGCCAGCCAACCTTGCAATTGCGGCGATCAACGAGATCGCGGTGCGAATTCTGCTTCCCATCACCGCGATCGGAGCCGCACTTGCCGCCGAACAGCGCGCAAGCGGATTGCTCTATCGGATCCCGCTGCCAGGCGCGATCGCGCTGGTGATCGCGGTGATCGCCCTTGATCTCGCGATCTATTTGCAGCACAGGGTGTTTCACGCGGTTCCCCTGCTGTGGCGAATTCACCGCATGCATCACGCCGACCTCGACTTCGACGTAAGCACTGGTCTGCGATTTCATCCGCTGGAGATCATGCTCTCGATGCTAATTAAGATCGGCGTCGTGCTCGCGATCGGTGCGTCAGCAATGGCGGTGGTGGCGTTCGAGGTGCTGTTGAACGCCACCTCGATGTTCAATCACGCTAATCTGGAAATTTCTGAAGCGACCGATCGATGGCTTAGATGGATTCTCGTAACCCCCGACATGCATCGTGTCCATCATTCGATCGTGCGGGCGGAAACCAACAGTAACTTCGGCTTCAACCTGCCCTG
This sequence comes from Candidatus Binataceae bacterium, assembly GCA_036495685.1. NCBI lineage: Bacteria > Candidatus Binatota > Binatia (SeqCode) > Binatales (SeqCode) > Binataceae (SeqCode) > Binataceae bacterium (SeqCode). The sequence goes on from DASXMJ010000068.1 coordinate 8,808, forward strand.
GTGGGATCACCTGATGCGGACGTATCGCGCTCAGCCTGGTGCCGGTCATCTCGGCATGACCCTCGGCATAGACCAATTTCGCTCGAGCGAAGAGCTGAACCTGCTTCCTTTGCTAACCCAGCCGTTTCGCGGCCTGCCCGGTGGATATCCGACCCGGACAAAACTGCCCCCGTGACGCCCGAGAAGGGTCACTTCATCTCATCTTGAACCAAGCCTGGCAGGCGATCATCTCGCGTCTGCGGCGCCACCGCCCACTGCTGCCAACCACGTAGGGGTTTCCAGACCGAGCCGTCGAAGCGCCCAACCCAGGGTTACGTGCAGCTGCCTCCTCTGAAATGTCCGCAACCGCGGCAGACCAGGTAGTTCCGGGAGCCAGGCGCGGTCTGCAAAAAACGCCGCGGCGGCGCAAATCGCCGCTTCCATGACCTCGGGGTCCAATGGATGAATCTGCCGGTACCATTCGAGAATGGTCTCGGGATCAAGCGGAGATTCAACTGCGATACTCTGGATAAAGAAAGCTGCGTCCAACTCCGGTGGCCCCGCAACCGCTTCCGCCCAGTCGACTAAATAGAGCCGCCCGTTCTTCCATCGAAGATTGTCTGACCGCGCATCGGTGTGCAGGAGTTGCGGGGGTGCGGGTGCGGTCAGGAGCGTGCTCGACACCGATCTCAGCAAGGGACCATTCCGTGCAAACCATTCGGCGGCCTCGGCGGCTAGGTTGCCAGCGACCGCTGCTCTCTCAACTCGAGAGCTGCGGTTGTTCGTCCAATTCCAGAGAAGTCCTGGATCTTTCAGCCATTCGGATGGACGCCTCAGCCAATCCGGCAGCGCGACTCCCCTGTTTGCCGCGTGAAACTTCGCAAACGACTGGACGATCGGTCGGGTGATGCTCGCCGTCCATGGAGGCACGCTCTTGGGACCGAGATCCTCGAGGATCAATATGTCCCAATCGTCGCGGGCGAAATACCCATAGACGGACGGCGACCATTCGCGAATCAGCTCATGGAGCTCCTGGTAGACACGGAGTTCCCGCGCGAAGGCCGCACGCATGAACTCGCTCGCGCCCGGCGAACACCCTTTGAGAAAAGCGCGGCGACCATCTGCCAGCAGCAACCGGAAAGTAGGCGAGGGTCCATAGCCTCCCCAAACTCTGCGGCCAGTGGTTACCTCCGCCCCCAGAACTTCGCTGGTCTTCCTTCGAATCGAAGGTGGAATTTCACGCCACGCCGGCTTGGGCTCCACCCCGGTCCGCACGACTAGTCAGCAGAGCGCCGTCAGTTGGTGGATACGGAAGGCACGTTCATTCCGTAGGCTACTTTCAAATCGTCACCCTGGAATGGATAAACGTGAACCATCCAGCCAAACGCGAGTGGAATGAAACTGCCGCCGGCACTCTCGCACGAGGCTGAGTCGTGAATCTTGCCTTCAAATCCGAAGCGCCCGTCGGCCATGAAGCCGACGCGATGGTCCAGATCGAGCGCTTCAGGATTGGCCGCGACCGGGAGGGTGCCCGGCAGATCGGTTCGATCCGCGCCGATCTTGTCGCGTAGCAGGTCCGTCAAGCTGATACCCCGGGGCAGGCAGATATCAACGTGCTGATGCCACCGCGCAACACTTAAGGGTATGAGGGCGTTGAGCTGGTCGGGGGTATAAAATGCGGGCGCACTATACATCGCGCCGACCAGCAGGTAATCGCCCTCGCCTTTCTTGACGTAGAGCAGTGAACCCGGGCGTTCGGGATCGAAAAGACCCTGATACTCCGCGTTGGCGGCTTCAAAGTCCGTGAAGTGATAGACCTCCTGCGGCACCGACGGCAGAAAAATTCGCAATCCCCGGAAGAGTGCCGCCCGGTAGTCGCGATAAGGCGACAGCGCGCGCCGCAACGTGACGAGCAGCGCCTGGGCGCGCTCGTCATCCTGCGCTGTTTGCGGACGCAGATCCGTCATCTTCATATGCTCGCTCATGTGCATATGCGCGCCCATCGCGTTAGGGGCGCTAGTCATATTGCCCATCGCGCTCATGTCGTGAGCGCGCGCGGGCGCCGCGACTGTCAGTAGTATCGCCAGGCTCGCACAGGTGATGTTCTTCATCCGAAGCTCCGTGTAGCTCACCTCGATTTGTGGTCCGGACCCAAGCGCACATGCGTCAGCGAGGGCAGTTCGCGGCGCACACGCTCCTGGTATTCGAGATCGATTGGTGCAACTACCACTCCTTCCTGGTCGGCAGCGCGCGCCAGCACCCGCCCCCAGGGATCGACGATCATCGAATTACCGTAGTCGCTGAAACCGTGGACGTTTGCCCCGAATTGTGCGGGTGCCACTATGTACACCTGGTTCTCAATCGCACGCGCTCGCAGCAAGGCCTCCCAATGAGCTTCGCCGGTGGGGAAGGTAAATGCGCTAGGCACGGTGATTATCCGTGCACCGCCAAACACGAGGGAGCGGTACAATTCGGGGAAGCGGATGTCGTAACAGACGGTGAGGCCAATTTGACCGATCGCAGTTGAGACGCTAACCACCTCGGTGCCGGGCAGCTTTGCATCCGATTCGCGGATCGTGACTCGTCCGGGCAGGTCGACATCGAACAGATGAATCTTTCGATAGACCCCAAGCAACGAGCCATCCGGACCGAACAACGTCGACGTGTTGTAATTACGCGGCTGACCTTCGGCAAGCTCGGTGATTGATCCCGCAACCAGATGGATGCGGAGATCGCGCGCCAACGCCGCCATGCGCGCGAGCGACTCGCCAGCGAGCGATTCCGCCGCGGCACGCTCGTCGGCCCGCCTGCCGCGCCAGTTGAAAACCTCGGGGAGCGCCACCAGGTTTGCGCCACGCACCGCCGACAGACGCACCAGCCGTTCCGCGCGCTCAAGATTAGCGCCCTTGTCCGGCCCCGCGGATACCTGGATCGCAGCTGCGAGGTACGTCATCGGGCTGTTCCTCTGCTCAAGTTGCTTGCCTACGCTTCCGTCAAACCACTATGAGTGATGAGGTCATTAGAAGTTCAGTCTTGAGAAATCCCGGTCTGCGGTGAGATTTCGCCGAGCTTCTCCGACCGCCATCTCGATACAGACCCCGAGAGCCAACGATCCGCCGCCCTTCTTCTCAATAGCGAGGAACGGCAGGATCGGCGACGACCGACCATGCATCGATCCCGCCGGCCAAATTAACCGCACGTTCAAAACCCATTCGCGCCAGGTAAATTGCTACCTGCGCACTTCGGACCCCGTGATGACAGACTACTATCGTCTCGCGATCGGGATCGAGTTCGGTCATACGCGAGGGAATGTCTCCCATCGGGATATTGGTTGCATCGGGAAACGCCGCGAGCGCTACTTCCTCAGGTTCGCGCACGTCTAGGATAAATGGCCGGTCGCCCCGATCGATCCGTGCCTTCAGGTCGACGGGTGTGATTTCATCGATGGGGGACATGCGCCGATGATTACATCCGGCGCGGCAGCGGCGCTACTGGACGATCGCGTCCGGGTAGAGTTCTACCTTCGCGAAATTCGGCAGCATCGGCGTGGGGATTGAAAAGGTGAACCGATCGCTGCTGCCCGGAAGTAGCGGATCGAAATGGGGTGTTTCGTTGAGGAGACGCCTCACCTCTTCATCCTCGCCCAGGCTGGCCGCCTTCATATTATATATGGTCTCGGCGTGGAGGATTTTCCCCTTCGCATCTTCGAAGCTGATCACCATCCGCACATAGCTGACCGGATGTGCCGTCATGTTGGTCACATCCCCTGCGACCACCAGGTTGGGCGGCATGCAACATGACCGCATTATGGAATCTTTGGTAATTACGACTTTTACGTCTTTGGAAGGGACCACCTTGGTGGCGGGATGATCATAGTAAGCCTTGCGCAAGGCTTCCTGGCGGGCTGTCTCTGAGTCCTGAAGCGGCACTTGTGCGCCCGCGAAAGCAGTACTCGCGAGCCCAGCTACCAGCCACAGCATCGCAGCGACAGTGGTGAGTTTCTTCATGATCACCTTATGGTCAATCTTGGTCGGCGTTATCCGGAATGTCAACGTGATATTAGTCGAAGCTTGGCGTTACCGATGAATTCATCGAAGGACCTGAGTTTCATGGCGATTGCCCTCGAGGAAGCGCGAAAGGGCGCGGAAGAGGGAGAGGTTCCCGTGGGCGCAGTCGCCGTCGTCGGCGCCCAAATCGTGGCACGTGCCCACAATCGACCCATCGCCCTGGTTGACCCCACCGCGCACGCCGAAATCCTTGCGCTGCGCGAGGCAGCCTGCGCTGTCCACACCTATCGACTTACCGACCTCACCCTATACGCCACGCTGGAGCCATGCGTTATGTGCGTCGGCGCGATGGTCACTGCCCGAGTAGGGCGGCTGGTCTACGGCGCCCGCGATGAGAAAGCCGGTGCGCTGGGCTCCGTTTATGACATTGGGCGCGACGGTACGCTGAATCATCGAATCGAGGTCACTCCCGGCGTGATGGCGACCGAATCCGCCAAGCTGTTGCGCCAGTTCTTTCAGACGGCGCGTGGCAGGCCGGCTTGACCGCGGGAGCCGGTCCCGGTCTGATGGGTGTTAGGAGTACAGGACTGGGATGGGCGAGCACCTGGACTGCGTAGTCGATTGCGACTCTCACGTGATGGAACCGCCCGATCTGTGGGAGAAGTACATCGAGCCGCGATTTCGCGATCGTGCGATTCGCATTGCGACCGATGCGGACGGTCTCGAAACGCTGCTGATAGACAACCAACCGCTGCTCAAGGGAGTGCTGGGCGGACTAGGCGGCGCCAATCTGCCGCGCCAATCGTTGTTCGTGCCCGGCCAGATCAAATACGCGGAGGGGTGCCCGCCGGCGAGCTACCTGCCCGAGGAACGCGTCAGGCTGCTGGACGAATGGGGCGTGGATGCGGGCGTGCTGTTTCCGACCGTCGGAATTCTGTGGGACGTTGCGGAAAACGATCTCGCTTCCGCCTATGCGCGCGCCTACAACGACTGGCTGAATGATTTTGCTTCAGGTGCGCGCGCTCGCGTGATTCCGATTGCGCATCTGGCCTTGCAGGATCCGACCGCCGCGCTGGTCGAGTTGCGTCGCTGCTTGAAGCTCGGCTTCAAAGGAATCTTCCTTGCGCCGGAGCCGATCAACGGACAGCGCTTTTCACATCCCGATTTTGACCCGATCTGGCACGAGTGCGAAGAGGCGCAGATCCCGGTTTGTCTGCACGTGATTGTCCGCTTCAATCGTGGACCGGGTCTGTTGGGGAATTTCTACCAGCCCGGTGATTTTCGCGCCGTCTACGGCTTCGCGCTCGGGGGATTCGCGCAGGTTGTGCCAGCCGTCATGACGATGGTGGCTGACGGACTCTTCGATCGCTTTGCTCGACTCAAGGTTCTGTGCGTCGAAGCGGGATGCGGATGGGCACCGTACATCATGGACCGGATGGACCAGAAGTACGAGTTGCTCGGGTGGAGCTTCCCAACCAGGCTAAAGCCCTCCGACTATTTCCGGCGCAACATTTGGGTAGTCGCGGAGCCCCAGGAACGAACCATCGGGTCGGTGATGGATTTACTCGGTGAAGACCGGGTGTTGTGGGGCTCCGATTTTCCGCATATTGATTCCAATCTCGAGGCGCCGCACCTGGTTCGTGCCAGCGCTGGGGCCTTGAGCTTGGACCGCCAGCGCAAACTGCTCGGTGCCAATGCGCGATCAGTTTTTCCGCTGTGAGCCTGTTTTCACACGAAAGGACTGCGAATGGCGAGTGAGAAAGCGAAAGAGAACAAGGCTCTGACCGCTACCTGCGTGGCATGCAACAAGGCGGTCTCGACCGAGACCGCCGTCAGCCTGACGGGAATCGAGGAAGGTCGCCGTAAACCGTTCGTCGTTTGCATTCCGTGTGCGAACAAAGGTTGGCGCCCACCGGGATTCGCAGGCGTCTACACCGTCCGCCCGACATAGAAAACGTAATCGCCCGTTCTAGTAGGGTGTTCCAATTGCCAGGGAGTCTTCGCTTGCCGCGGAGAGCGAACTTGCTATCGCCCAGCAAAATCGTGCGCGATTGCCGAGCAAACCATCGGGCGCGGGTGACGCCAATGCACCTCGCTGAGGGAGCTGCAACCAATGGCCATGGCAAGCGAGCCTCCGGCTACCTTTCCACGCAACGGGACAGACAATGTCGCAAGACTGCGGTCGCAGCATTTCAATTCGATACTTTGAGTCTTGCTTACTATTCCGGGCAGCGATGGTCTTGGGTCGCAGTCCGGCCAACGGGTTGGAGCCCGACCAGAAACAGCGGACTAAAAATTGTACATCCGCCTGGCTTCTTCCCGCAGTTCAGAGCGAAAATCCGGATGCGCAATCGCGATCAATTCATTGGCCCGCTCGCGAATAGTCTTCCCCTTGAGCGATGCGATGCCATATTCGGTCGCCACATAGTGCACGAAGGTGCGCGGCGCGGTGAGCACGCTGCCGGGCGCCAGGCTTGAGACGATCCGCGAAACCCGTTGGCCCTTAACCATCGAACTCGAAGGAGTCACCAGGATAGTCTTGCCACCAGCGAGACTTGCACCGACCACGAAGGCGGTCTGCCCGCCCGTCCCGGTATACATCGTCGGTCCGATCGATTCGCTGTCCGCTTGCCCAGTGAGATCAATCGACAGAGCATTATTGATTGAAATCAATCCTTCTTCGCGCGCGATGGTGCGGATGTCGTCGGTGAAATTGAAGTCGTAAAGCTGAAAGCGCGGGTTGCCGTCGATATATTCCAACTGCTCGCGCGGCGTCAGCGGTGCGATGCCGCTCCCCACCACCAGCCCGGGGAACAATTTCTTGTATTTTCCGGTAAGCACCCCATCGCGTACCAGCGGTGCCGTATGATGCGGGATGATCTCGGTTTGCATCCCGAGGTCGTGATGGTCTGCGAAGTGGGGCATGATCGCACCCGACATTGAACCGACACCGATCTGAATCGACGCGCGATCCGGCACCAACTCTTTGGCAACCATCGCGCAGACGGTGTCGATTACCTTTTGCTCCTCCTCCGCGGGCTGCGGCAGGGCGATCTCCGGCAGTGTGATCGTGCGTTCGACAAACCAATCGACTTCGGAGAGGTGAATCTGGTTGTCGCCACCGACCCGGATAAAGTTGGGGTCGAGTTCCGCGATAACCAGGTCGGCGTTGCGCGCCAGCAGCTTCGACATGACCTGCACTTCGCCGAAATTCAGGTAGCCGTCCTGGTCGGGCGGCGACACCGCCATGATGTAGACGTTGAAATTCTCCATCGAAGGGGGCAAATGACCATCTCGGTAATACGCGACCGGAGCAAAGTCCGCCCGCCCGGCCGAGTACAGAGTGCGGTCGTATGGAGAAACGTAGTGCGATTGGAGGTGGAACCGTTCGCCCAGCCCGGGCAGGTTCCAATCGAACGCGGCGGCGCTGTGGTAAACGAGGACGTTCTCGGTCTCCATTAACCGTCCGGCCAGCGCGGCACACATCATCAGGGGCGTCGCCTGCGCGACCGACAGACAAACCCGATCACCTGATTTGACGTGCGAGACGGCCTCGTCGGGCTGGACCAGGCGCGCCCCCAACTGCGCACGCCAGTCAGGAGCGTGATTAATCCGCGGTGCGGTCGCCATTATGCGGCCGCTGCTGACTGGGTCGGGTCGACGCCCAATTCGCGCAGAAAACCGGCCGTGCGATCGTTGAGCAGGCCTACCTTCTGCATGTTGGTCACAATGGTCTGATGCATCTCACGGCGGAACAGCTTGCGAAAGTAGGCTGCGTCGGCGGAGCTTCGAGCGATTTCCTTGCGCGCGATCCGAATCTCCTCGACCTCCTGTGGACTCATCCCGATTGCTTCGTAGGCTTCCTGCGGGAATTGCCCGGTCAGCACCAGGTGAATTGCCTCGCGGGTGAAATCCTCGAGCTCGCGCATCTCGGAGGGATTCAGGGTTTGGATCGCATCGGGCAGACTCAGCACCGAAAAACCCATATGGCGTGATTCATCCGCCAAGATTCGCTTGCAGATCGTGCGTAGCAGCGGGTCGAGGGCGGTATCCCCCAGCATCCGAAACAACGAAACTGCAAAGGTCTCCGCGATGAGCTGTAATCCCACCGTCTTCACGAACCACTTGCCGTGCCCGAGAATGTACTCGAACACCGCGCGGACGTTTTTGGTGATCGGATAGATTTTCCCGCCGCATTTTTCCATCAGGTAGCGGCTCAACACTTCGGCATGCCGAGCCTCATCGACCACTTGGGTAGCCTGAAAAAACTTTGCGTCGTTGCCGGGAACCATGTTGACCAGTTGGCTGCAGGCGAGCATCGCACCTTCTTCACCATGCAGGAGCTGCGAAAGACGCCAGCAGGAAAATTCGACGTTGAGTTCGGCAAAGCGTTTGGGGCCGAGGCGATTCAGCGTATCGGTGCCGTGTCCATCGACCAGTTCGTTGGCGAAGATGCCACGGTCAAGGTCGACCGTCTGCGTCCAATCGATATCGCGCGCGGCGTTCCACTGATCGCGCTTTGCGTTCTCGTACAAGCGGCGAAGGTCGGGAGCCTCGGAAGTGTAGGAACGCTGGAAAACCGTTTCGAGGGTCGTGGAGATTCGCTCCGCTGTCTCAGCCATATGATGATTCCTCCGCCAGTGCGGCCTGTGCTCCAAGGGAAACTAGCAAATTTGAGCGGGCCGCGAAAACCTGCCGATCGGTCGGTTGTTGCTCGCGCGACCTTCCGGCCCCGTGGCGGCTGGGAGGGAGTTGGAGGTCTCGATGACGCCGCAGTTGGCAATTCCAATTGCCCGTGTATCGTCGACGATCTGCTCTCGTATGTCCGGCGGTTGGTAAGGGCAAAGTGAGGATCTTTGAACCCACGAGCAGAAGCGTTTCCGACCATCTGGATCGAGCGACCGGTGCGCATGTCGTAGAGCGTCTTGCCGAGAGTCATCCAGGGCGGAGGGTCCTTAGAGGTCGATTCGCCAAGGCAGCTCGTGACTGACGGGTGAGGAGGCGGCGCAGGTCGAACCTGTCTCTGCGGTCGCAGGTTTCTCGCGAATGCTCTTCCTTGACTGTGTATAAGCAAACGTAAATGCTGACCGGTTACGGAGAGGTTCGGGAGTCTGGTTTAACCGGCGTGACTCGAAATCACGTGAGCCCTTGTGGCTCCGGGGGTTCGAATCCCCCCCTCTCCGCCAGGCTAAGCATTTGATTTGACTCGATTTTCGAGCGAAGGGGTCTTCTTGGGGACGGTTCGAGGGATAGTTCGCTTCCAGGAGGAACGTCAGAGGAAAGGGGAAAGAGATTAAAGATCACGGGTTTGCCGCCATACTGTAGTGCTGCTCGTCTGGCGCGACCAAGGCCTTGATAACGTGTTCGAAGGGCTACCGCAAATCGTGAGATTGCGTGGCCCTCGTGAAGCGCACTAATTGGGCTCCTCGCGCTGGTCTGGGCCTAAGTGCTTTCTGGGCATTTTGATGTAGCGCGTGTCATATCCAATGACTGCCATGCCTGACTGCAGATATATTTGCCGGAAAAATAATGAACTACATGTCAAATGCAACATTTCGGCGCGCCGCGTTTGCCCTAAAGGCGAGGCTCGCGAACCACACGCCGCTCCGACAGAGCGAATTCCCGTTAACCGGTTAACTTTACGCGGCGATGTTTGAAGCCGAACGGATCACTGGGTCCGACTTCGAACCTGATCGACTGATCGAGTTTCTTCGGCCGCCCTTTCGTAAATTCGAAATCCCGACACCGATGAGCCCTGCGCACGCCGCTCGGGTTCTCCAGGAGATCGTCGAACCGCCCCGAAAGTGGGGGTGGCCATCTTCCACGAAGCGCGGATATTTCGAGGGCAGGGTTGCAGGTAGCCGCTTCAAAATTCATCGAATCATCAGATACCAGGGCTCATTCCTCCCGATAATTGAAGGGAACTTCCGGCGCGACGGCTTGGGAACCATCGTGACGCTGAACATGCGCCTAGTGTGGCCTGTGGTGCCTTTTTGGATCGGCATAATAGTGTTCCTAGCGTGGAGTTCGGTCGCCGTCGATTCGCGCGTGGCCGGGCCCCTTGAGGCTCGAATGGCGGTAATCGCGATGACGCTGTTCACATATCTCGTCGCGACGGTGCCCTTCGCAATCGAGGTGCGGCTCGCCATGAAGCGCTTGTTGAAACTGATGCGCTATGGGTCTGCTGACTTATAATTGGATGGTGAAGGAGCCAATTTGTGAAGACATCAATCTGCGAAATGCTCGAAATCGATTTTCCACTTGTAGCTTTCAGTCACTGCCGGGATGTTGTCGCGGCGGTCAGCCGGGCGGGCGGATTTGGTGTGCTGGGCGCGACTGCGTTCACGCCTGATCAACTCGAGCTGGAGCTCAAGTGGATTGACGAGCATGTCGACGGCAAGCGTTACGGAATCGACGTGCTGATTCCAGAGAACCTTTCGATAAAGGAGGAAAAGGGGGTGACCTACGGGATGCTTGAGGAGCGCATTCCGCAAACACACAGGGACTTCGCTAGAGAGCTGATGCGCAACCATGGAATCGAGCCGTCGCAGGCGCTCGAAGGAGTGCGGAGACGCTCGCCCGAAGCGCCCATCTCGATGCAGCAGGAGAATGCGCTGAAACTGTTGGAAGCATCGTTTCGCCATCCGATTGGGCTAATCGCGAACGCGCTGGGAGTGCCACCGCAGGAAATGATCGACCTAGGACGCAAGCATGGCGTTCCGGTCGCCGCGCTCGTCGGCGCGCCCGAACATGCAGTGCGCCAAGCCCAGGCGGGAGTCGACATTATCGTAGCCCAAGGAGGAGAAGCGGGAGGACATACCGGTCAGGTAGCGACGATAGTGTTGGTCCCCGAGGTGATTCGCGCGATCAAACCGATACGGAAGATTCCGGTCCTGGCAGCGGGCGGTATCATGACTGGCAGGCAGATGGCCGCGTGCATTGCAATGGGCGCCGCAGGAGTCTGGACCGGTTCGGTGTGGCTGGCGACCAATGAATCTGAGACCACGGAGATCTTTCGTGAGAAGATGATCGAGGCGCGATCTCGCGACACTGTGCGCTCGCGATGCCGCACCGGCAAGCCCACGCGCCAGCTTCGTTCCGCCTTCACCGATGCGTGGGAGGGGCCCGACAGTCCCGGAGCATTGCCGATGCCCCTGCAGAGCCTGGTTAGCGAGCCCACGCTGGCGGCGGCGCAGATCGCGGCGGAGAAAGGCAACAGGAAAGCGCGCGAACTTGTGACTTACTTCGTCGGACAAGGTGTCGGATTGGTGGACAGCGTGAAGTCCTGCCGCACGGTGGTTCAGGAGTTCATGGAAGAGTTTGCCGAGGCCGTGGCCGACCTCAATGCTGCGGTCGAGGAGTAGTTACCCGCTCAGCCATTGGCGATATCCATAAACACGACTTTGCTAGGTGGGACAGACGGTGAAAGTGCGCACGGGTTCAAATCCTTTCGTCATCTTGAGCATGCTCGGGTGCTCATTCCTGATTCAACGACTAGCATCTTTGGCAAGCCGGTGGACATTGTGGTTTTCGGCTACACCCATGAGGCTATGGTGGAAGCTCACCAAGGGGTGCTTTTCGTCAATCCTGGAAGTCCCAGCTTGGTGAAACAGAACATAAGGCTCGGCACAGTAGCCATCCTTAGAGGTTACGCCAGAGAGCAAGACTGCCCGGATAGTTGACCTAGCTGCACTGGACGCGTGTGTCCCTCGGGGACGAACCAGATGGCAGAAGGGCTAGACTTCGGTACTGGCACATTCGAAAAACATAGGAAAATATTACCGCTTCTTCCCGTCATCTACTTTGCCGGTGTTTTCGAATCCCCCCTCTCCGCCAGAAAAATACTCCAGAGCCATCCAGCTAGGTCCGAAACGTCAAAGGCATGCGAGCTGCCGCTGCTCGATTTATTCATGAATCAATCTGCAGCGCTTATCTCACCCAACAACGGGCCCGCGGAAGCGGCACCCATGGGAGTGTCCGCTGCACGCCGCATTGACAGGTATGCATTCGTCGTTATCCACAGCAAAGGCGCGACACCGACAACGATAAATACGAGATCGCCTGGCAGCCGGACCCACTCCACGAAGCGGGCCGCCGTCGTTCCCAGGTATTCATGTCCGCGGGTGTGCCAATATCCGTTTTGCAAAACGTCGTACAACTGCATGACGCCCCCAGGAAACAGGTTGAAGGTGATCATCGAGGCGAGCCCGAGATTAAGTCCCCAGAATGAGACCCGTACCCATTTCTCGATACTCGCCCAACCTTCGTCAGCGACGACTTCGCGGCACGCAAAGACCAGCGTCGCGACGCCGAGCAGACCGAATACGCCCATGAATGACGCGTGTCCGTGGTTGGGGCGTAAGAATGGTTCCGACCTCGAAATAGCTCACGATTGGCATGTTGATCAGAAACCCGAAGACGCCGGCGCCAAGGAAGTTCCAGAACCCCACCGCCATCAGGAAGTAGAAGGTCCACTGATACGAAATCGCAGTGCGTTTGCCACCGCTATCGATATCGCCCTCGCTGACGCGGATGAAATCCCACGCGTCAAGCGTTAATAAAACCAGGGGCACCACTTCGAGCGCCGAGAAACTCGCTCCGATGGCCATGGTCATGCTCGACTGCCCCGTGAAGTACCAATGATGGGCAGTACCGAGAATGCCGCCCATCAGGTACAGGATGGCATCCAGATAAATAACGCGTTTGGCGCTGTTAACATTGACGGCTCCGAGCCGATAGAACAGTACGGCGACCACCACGGTCACAAAGAGCTCAAAGAAGTCTTCGACCCACAGATGAACGATCCAGAAGCGCCAATGGTCGACGATCGCGAAATTGGTGGCGCTGTTATAGAAGAACGCGGGCAGGTAGAACACCGGAATCGCAAGCCCGAGAGAAAAAACAGCACCGAGAGTTCGCCATGGTCGTGATTGCTGAAAGACGGTTTCACCGCTCGAAGCAATAAGAACACCCAGATCACGAGACCGGCGGCCAGCCCTATCTGCCAGGCCTTGCCGAGATCGAGATATTCCCAGCCCTGGCTGCCGAACCATTCCCACAAGCGGCCTGCCATTCGCCAATCAGGCTGCCGCCCACTACCACGATCAATGCGACAAAGAGCAGGTTCACCCCGAATGACTGATAGGGTGGATAGCCTCCCCTAGCGACGGCGCGATGAACAACCCCCCGGCTAAAAACGCGGTGGCGATCCATGGGATCGCAAGCTGCAGACGGCAGGTGCGGAGAAGCTGACTTGGAAAGATGCGTGAAATATCGATGCCGTAGAAACTTGCGGCGTCGGCCCTGAAGTGCGCGACTCCCCCGCCGACTAGGACCTGCGCCAAGAAGAGCAGGCTGACGATGACAAAGTACTTCAGCGTCGCACGCTGGCTCGCCGTCGGACGATGGGGCAGCATCGCGGGTCGTCGCTGTGCATCGCGTTGCCATCCGAGGAAGTCGAAACGCCCGAACGCAAAGAGCACGGCGGCGATTCCACCAAGCAGCATCAGCAGCTCATCGCGCTCCACAAAACTGCGTCCGCGGTTGGAACGTTCCCCGCGAGGGGGTCGTAGGGAAAATTGTTCGTGTATGAGTAAACCTTCCCGGGGCGCTGGACCGCACTTGCCCAAGCGGCCCACGCAAAGAAGGCCGTCAACTGTCGCAGATCGTCCTAATTCTCGATTACGCCCGGGTAAGGCCGCCATTGTGATCGGGAGTTGAGAAGTAGTCGCGCCATTTCTGCTGCTGGGTGCGAAAGGAATCCGCCTCAGCTCGGGTGAACCTCAGCGTACGTGATGAGGATTCGTAACGATTTTGCTTGCGCGTGTGTGCTACCGCAGCGTCAAGCGAACCGGCATCGTTTTTCTGATTCGCGCCGAGGTCCTGATTCATCGAGGTTGAGAGCGAGCGACGGACATCGAGTGCCAACGTATGCAGATATTCACCTGAAAAATCGGGACCCAGGTAAGCGCCATGGCCCCAGATGGTGCCGTTCTCCATGAGGCCGTGGCTCAGAAAGACTTGCTGTCCTGCGATGATGTCTCGCCCGGTGAACAGTGTAGCGCCCAAGGGATCCACGACCCGCGCAGGAATCGGCGGCGCGTCGCGGTAGGTGCGGGCCGCCAAGTAACCGAGAGTCGCCAAGCCCGTCGCCATCAACAGCATCAGGGCTCGCCTCCACCACGGAGATAGTTGAGTATCCATTCGAAATTCTACGTCGTGCTGATGCGAGCTGCCTTCTCTGGCCACATGACACTATCGGTTCGTCGTTCGAAGGGCGAAGTCGGTTTGCTAGGGCGATATCCGTAGAGGCAGCCCTTCGAACCGAGACCGACCGAGACATCGTCAGAGCCGCGGAGGCGACGCATCGTCTTGAGTGAGCCTGCGACCTCTGCTATTAAAACTGCATATCTGCAGACAGAATCACTACGGCGCGGAGCGCCGGGAGATCCTCATATGGCCCCACTTGCATTTTCGCCAGACCCCCTCGGCCCGCTAGTGCTCACCACAGGGGACTGGCTGCGAGCCGCACAGACCCCAGTTATGCCATGGGACCCGACTCTGTACACCATCCTCGACTATCTGACCGGACCAGCTCTGCACGCAATTACCTGGATTGCCTTCATCGCCGCGGCGCTTGCCTACGCGCTGGGGGTCGAGTTCGACGGTGGAGTCCGTCGCCTTTTCCGCATGGGAATCGGCCTCCTCTTGGCATCGCACGCCGTGCAAATCATGAATTTTCTGTTTGGTTAGCGGAGATCCGCTTGAGCCATCAATTCGTTAAGAGCGTCGCTAACATTGCCCGCCACGTGCTCACCTCTCCGTTTCGCCTTCACCCAGCCGTCGCGTGTGTCGTCCGGAAGACCTTCCGTGACTCAGCAAATACGAATTCGCCCCGCAACAAAAAGGAAAACGTGATGAAGAGCAAGATAGTGAACATCAGGATACCCTCGGAAATCGAGCGCACG
>DASXMJ010000069.1 GCA_036495685.1 Candidatus Binataceae bacterium
CGTGTGAGACAGCAACCCCATGGTCTGTGGAGTCCAACCCTCGGGAAGCCGTGAGGATCGCATGGACCACCGACATCGCTTCTGAATCGGAAACGACAGTTTCGATTCTAAGCCGCGACTCGTAACCGTGGTAGGCGATGCCACGATGGTTAAGAGTATGCCCTCGGTCGTGCTCGGCTCTGACCTCGGACACAACGACGTCGCGTCCCTCGGCCATCAACAGGTCGCGAACGGTCTGGAACACGCGTTCGGTAATGACGGTTTCTATTTTTTTCATCTATCTATCCGATTTTCGAGTTCCGTCAGAGGAGTAAGTTCCTCTTGGCCTTCCTGCCCGAGTCGTTCGCGGCTCTGGAAGTGTGCGGCACCCGGCAATGTGCGGAGCACGTGTTATGCCGAGAACTTACCGTTGGATTTGCTGACTCGGCGAGCGCTCGAAACAAAAAAGTGTTCACGTTGAAAATTCGCTGCGATTCATTTTGCATTGCCGAATCTGCCGCAGTCTGGTCGCTGTCCGAATGTCGGCCAGGATCGAGGGGTTGGTCTCTTTACAAAAAGGCGGGTTTTCGCGGCATCTCTGCCGATGTAGACGACAGAAGGAATGGGCCGGCCACTAGAGGCGCGAACGGGCTGTCATGGGCGCGTTACTTGCACACCGAACCTTGTAAGAGCGCACCTGTTTAGTTGGCGCTCCCGTTAGGGCACTACGATGAAAGTGGTTCGTGATACTCTTGCAGCCTGGCCACTCAGCAAGGCCAGCCATTCGCCCGTGATGGGCATCTACCCGTGGAACTCAGTTACCACGATTCATCCCCGCTGGCAGGCCAGCCCGCCCGGAACATCTAATGCACGAAAATCGCCGAAAGATGCGGCCTTGGCTCCGCAAGTGCGACGACACAGTTTTGCAATTGAAGCTCTACCCAAGAGTGACAAGTCCACATCGCGTCCGTATCTATACATGTGCGTGCGCTGCAAATGGACTTTCCGTGTAAACGATCGGCCCGGCTCGGTCATTTCAATCGATCAGACTGGAGAGGCGCTGGCGGAACCCGAGAATTCCCGACGCGCTGCAACTTTCAGCATTGGACCGTGTCCCGCCTTTAGAGGCCCCGTCTTCCGAAAGCGGACGATTGAAGTTCCTCCGCTCGGTTGGTTCGCACGAATCAGATACCGAGCTATGCGTCAAGTGTCTGCGATGTGGGGACGTTGGACGGGCGAAAGCGTCCGCGGAGTACGCATAGATCCCGCGGCTACCATCACGATAATGGCCGAGGACCTGCTTCTATAGTGAGCGGACCAATCTCAGAAGCTAGTGAAGGGCGGGTCGCACGCTCCCGTGATGGGAAATGAAGGGCCGCACGGTTGAGGGTGTGTTCAATTCTCGAGAATCTGGCGCGTCCATCAGGGCCATAGATTCTCCAATCGAAATGACCTTCTCGACATGGGCGATTGACACCCGCTCGTCCTGAGCCCCGCCTGTAACGTTCTGCAAAATCGCGTCGACGGTCGCCGTGGCATCAGCGTCAGAGACTATGACCTCGATTTTGACCCGTGGAGCATCGGCCAGATAGCTGAGCCCGCGGTAGTTCATTTGCCGGCTGCAGGGATGCCGGACGTCGGAAACCACTATCTCTTGGCAGCCCCGACTGAAGAGGGCCTCTTTGATCTGATCTAGGCAATGGGAACTCAGTATTGCTTCAACCTTTTTCATGGAAAGCCTCTTTCCGGCGGGTCCCTGTTTTCGTAACGACGACTCGCCTCACCAAATGTGTGCATCATGAGCAGGAGTTATGCCGAGCAGATTTCGCTGGTAGTACTGTTCCACGAAGCTATGGGAGGCTGCGTTTATCGTTCGCTCTGAAAGGCGAACCCTGCATTTTGAAATGCAGCGTAGCGATCCCAGGAAGGGGAATGGCTCCGCCGGCAATGTAGTGTTGGTCGGTGCGTTGAATTGCGCTTTAATCTGCGCCCACGGTGATCCGGACCTTTTATGTCAAACCGACGCGGTGTTTTTGCGTTTCTTTCCCTTGCCGTCCTGTTGATTTGCGGCCCCGCTCGCGCCGGCCGGGCGTTTTCATTGGCGGCTACGCCGGGCAGACTGCCCAAGACCGTTCTGCCGGTCCACTACTCGCTCGACCTCAAGCCGGATCTCAATGCTCTTTCGATTTCCGGGTCCGAGTACGTGGACATAAAAGTCCTGACCACTACTGATCGACTGGTCCTGAACGCCCTGAACATCGTGATCGCCTCCGCTTCCATCGATGGAAAGCAGGGAGAAGGCGCTACAGTTTCTCTCGATGGGAAGGCGCAGACTGCGACATTAACATTCCCTCGTCCAATTGAAGTCGGAGCACATCGGTTACGCGTCGCCTTTACATCGCGAATCAACCAATTCAGTCAGGGCCTCTTTTTTGTCGACTATCCGGCCGGGAGCGGCCGCAAGCGAATGTTCGCCACACAACTGGAGCCGACCGACGCGCGCCGCGTCTTCCCATGCTGGGACGAGCCGGCATTCAAGGCCACTTTCGAACCGACGGTCACGGTGCCGGCGAATTTTCTTGCCGTGTCTAACATGCCTATCGCGCACGAAGATGTCGTCGCCGGAGGACTCAAGCGGGTCTCGTTCCGGGCGACGCCCCCGATGTCCTCCTATCTTTTTGTGTTGGTCGCCGGCGAGCTTGCGCGGATCATCGATCACACCGATGGCGTGGAGGTAGGAGTGGTTGTGCAGAGCGGACGAGAGCCGCAGGGGCGTTATGCTTTGGCGACCGCGATGGAATTGCTTCGTTATTACGATGACTATTTCGGAGTGAAGTATCCGCTCCCGAAACTCGATCTGATTGCGGTCCCCGGAGGTTTCGGCGGAGCGATGGAAAACTGGGGCGGAATCACCTTCTACGATGGATTCCTGCTCTACGATCCCACGTCGAGTCCACGCGTGCTCCAGCGCAGAATCTACGGGATCATCGCGCATGAGATGGCGCACCAGTGGTTTGGCAATCTGGTCACGACCGCGTGGTGGAGTGACCTGTGGTTGAACGAGGGCTTCGCGGACTGGATGCAGGCCAAGGTCGAGAACCACTTCCATCCGGAGTGGGAGGTCTTTCTCAATCAAAGCCGCAAACAGGATGCGATGTATGCGGATGCGCGCACGCTCAGCCATCCCATTAAGCAGCTGATTGCCGACGAAAGCGAAGCAGCGATTGCCTTCGACGAGATCACTTACGCAAAGGGTGCCGCAATTGTGAGGGTGATCGAAAATTATCTTGGCGAAACAGCTTTTCGCGCCGGCATTCGCAGGTACATGAAGGAGCACGCGTACAGCAATGCCACCACCGAGGATTTGTGGACGGCGCTGGAAGAGGCATCCGGCGAGCAGGTGGCGCCGATAGCGCGAAGTTACACCGATCAGGCTGGCGTGCCACTGATTATTGCGGATGAAAAGTGCGCCGAGGGACGTCGTGCTCTCGCCCTTACGCAGGAGCGCTTCACCATCTACTACCCCGATGCGCCGCCGGCCTTGTGGCAGGTACCCATCAACTGGGGACTCGCAGGTGAGAACAAAGCCAACGCGACTCTTCTCCTACGTGACAAATCGGCCGAGATCTCAGTGGGGCAGTGCGGTCCGCCGCTCAAGTTGAACGTCGGTGACGTCGGCTACTACCACGTTCAGTACGACGCGGCGACACTGGCGGCCCTTACGCAGATGATCGAGAAAATGCAGGCGGAGGATCGGGTCAATCTGCTCGCCGACAGCTGGGCGCTGCTGGAAGCGGGGCGGCTCATTCCCGCGGACTACTTCCGGCTCGTCACCGCGGTTTCCCGCGACCGCAATCGTGCGGTGTGGCGCCAAGTTATCGACACATTCGCGCAAGTCAATCGACTCGAGATGGGGCGGCCCGGCAGGGTTGGTTTCCAGGGCTACGCGCGCTCGGTACTTCGCCCGGCGTTCGATCGGGTGGGATGGAACGCAGCGGCCAATGAACCCGAGGATGTCACAATTTTACGTTCGGAATTGATCTCTGCTCTCGGCGAGCTGAGCGATCCCGAGATTGCCGCCGAGTCGAGGCGGCGGTTCGCAGTTTTTCTGGAGAATCCCGCGTCGCTCGACGTGAACCTGCGCGATGCCCTGGTTGGCGTAGTGGGGCGCAACGCCGATCAGCAAACCTACGACGCACTCGGAAAGCTGGCGCGTACAGCGGGCAATGGGCGCGAACAGATGCGCTATTACTCGGCAATGGCGCGAGCGTCGGACCCCAAACTGATCCAGAAAACCCTTCAGTTAACCCTCAGCGATGAATTGGCGCCGGAACGGGCCAGTGAGTTGATTCTCATCGTCGCGATGGGTGAGCAGCCTGAGCTGGCGCTGCAGTTCGCAACTGCGAACTTCAACGCGCTTGCCGCAAAGCATGGGCCAGAATTCAGGTACTTCTTCATGTCACGACTGATGTCAAATTTTGTGGAGCCCTCGTACGCCAAGCAGCTCGCGAATTTTGCGCCCGTGCAGGAGACCTCAGGCGGGCGAATCGAGGCACTGCGGGCCGAGGCGAGGATCATGGAATCAGCGAGCTTCCGCTCACGCCAGCTCCCCGAAATCGATCGCTGGATCGAAGCCCAGCAACCGCACCTTCAGGCCGGACTCGCGTTAAAGTCATCAAGCAGGCTGTAACCTACCGCTATGAGCAAGGATGCCAGGCTGCGGTGATTACCCATCGATTGGCCGAGTCGCTGAAACAGCCCCAGGTCGAGGTGCAGAATACGATCGCCCAGAGCGCAGCTGACAAGAACGGACTGAACGACCCGAACACAAAGCACCATCGGCAGCAGCGCCACTGAGGCCGCCGCGAGCCGTTCAATCCAGGTCACCTCGCGCAGACGCGGCTCCGATTGGATCCCGTTCGGTGGGGACACCGGATTTGGCGGGTCGGAAGTGTCGTCGTGGGAACCGCGATCCCTCGATGGCTCGACCCAAGCCGCTCACTCGCCTTTGAATTTTGCCGGGCGTTTTTCCAGAAACGCGCGGACCCCTTCGGCGAAATCGCTCGAGTTGCCCGCGATCCTTTGCATTTGTCGCTCGAGGTTCAGTTGTTCTTCGTAGGTGTTGTCGGGACTCTCCCAATACAGCCGCCTAATGAGGCGCAATGATACGGTCGGTCCGTTGGACAGATCATGCGCGAACTCCCTGGCCTTAGTCATAAGCTCAGTGTCATCGAACACCCGGCTGATGAGTCCCCACTCCAGGGCCTTTTCCGCGGGCAGCCGCTCGCCGAGCAGCGAAAGTTCCATCGCTCGCGCCTTGCCGACCAGCCGGGGCAGAATCCAGGTGGAACCCCCGTCGGGGATCAAGCCAATGCGACGGAACGCCTGGAGAAAATAGGCCGAGCGCGCGGCGATGCAAAGGTCGCCCATCAGGGCGAAGCTCATCCCGACGCCCGCCGCCGCGCCATTGACCGCGGTGACGATTGGCATCGGCAGTTCTCGCAGACGCCGCAGAAACGGATGATACAGAGTTTCCAGCACCGATCCGGCGTCGCCCGAAGCGCGCGCTCCTTCGGTGCGTGGCTGCAGATTGGCTCCTGCGCAGAAACCGCGTCCGGCTCCGGTCACGAGCAGGCATCGCACGCCGTGCTTGGGATTTTCGACTTGGTCAAGCGCGTTCATGAGGCCACCCAGCATCTCGGCCGAGACCGCGTTCATGACCTCCGGATGGTTGAGCGTCAAGACGCCGACGTTCTCTTCGATATCAAGTTTGACACGTTCAAATTCCATAGCGACTTCCTTTTACCAATCCGGTCCGCTTCCCGCCACGCTCGGAATACCGGTATGCGCCGTCAGGCCGCCGTCCGCCACGATGCACGTGCCGTTGACGTAGGATGCCTCGTCGGAGGCAAGAAACAGCACCACGTTGGCGATTTCGATGGGCTCGCCATAGCGGCCCATCGGAATCGCCGCCTCGGTCTGCTTTGCCAACTCGGGCAGCGCGTGGCGCGATTTCAAAATCGGCGGTGTCAGAATCGCGCCTGGGCATACCGCGTTGCAGCGAATCCCCTTGCGCGCATACTCAATCGCCGTGGCGCGGGTCAGATTGATGACTCCCGCCTTGATCGCGTTGTACGCGCCGAGCCCGTAATCTCCGGCCAACCCCGAAACCGATCCGGTGTTGATGATTGCGCCTTTGCGCTGACCCACCATTACTTGCAGCGCGCATCGCGTCGCGTACCAATAGGCCGTGAGCCCGATATCGACCGCCTTGCGCCAATGTTCGAGCGACATTTCGCCGACCCGCCCGGTGTAAAGGCGAATCGCGTTGTTGTGCAGGATGTCGAGCCGCCCGAATTTATCGGTCGCGAACCTCACCATATTCTCGAGTTCCTGCGGATTACCGACATTGGCATGGAGGGCATCCGCCTTGCCTCCCGCTTTGCGTATTTCATCGGCTACGCGATTGGCACCTTCCTGGTTTAGGTCGACCACCACGACGGCCGCGCCTTCGGCCGCAAGCCGCTTCGCGGTAGCCTCGCCGATACCTGAGCCGGAGCCCGTGACCACTGCGACCTTGTCTTTGAGCCTCATCGCACTCATACCTCTTGTGACAGGTTCTAGCAGGCCAGGTATTCTTTGCAAAAATACACACGCCTCTGAGGGACCCTGCCATGCGTTCAAACACCAAGTACCTTACTATGAAGGTTCCGGCGCGGATGGATTTTGTGAACATCACCGACGAAGTCGCAGCCGCGGTAAAAGAAAGCGGCGTTCGCGAAGGACTATGCCTCGTGAATGCGATGCATATCACCGCATCGGTATTTATCAACGACAACGAACCCGGTCTCCTCGACGACTACAAACGATGGCTTGAAGCGCTGGCGCCGTTCGACCCGAGCCCGCAGCGCTACCATCACAACCGCACCGGCGAGGACAATGCCGACGCCCATCACAAGCGCCAGGTGATGGGGCGTGAAGTGGTCGTGGCGGTAACCAACGGCAAGCTCGACTTCGGACCGTGGGAGCAGATTTTTTATGGCGAGTTCGATGGCCGCCGACCCAAGCGCGTTCTTATAAAGGTGATCGGTGAGTAGCGTAGCGGCGGTGAAGGGTGCAGCCCGCCCTTGGATTTGCGCGCCGGACCAAATACGCGGAACTGGTGCGTGAATCATCCGGAAAAGAGACGATGTTCGCCGTTCCGGAACAGTGGTACAATAGTAGAGACCCAAGTGGAAATCGCCGCCGGTTATCTCTCTCCCTACTTCATTACCGATCCTGCTCGCCGCGAGGCTAAGCTTGAGGGGCCCTGTTTCCTGATCGTTCAAGGTAAACTCGCGTCAGCCCGCCAGATGCTCCGCGTTCTCGAGCAAGTCGCGAACTCCGGCCGTTCTCTGCTGGTCGTGGCCGAGGAAGTCGAGGGCGAAGCGCTCGCCACCTTAATCGTGAACAAGATTCGTGGCAGCCTTAGCTGTTGCGCGGTAAAGGCGGCCGGGGCCAAGGAAGAGCGTGATGCGGTTATACGCGACCTGGTAACTGTCACTGGGGCAAAGATGGTTTCGGACGAGGAAGTTGCCAGTTTGGCCCTAGATGATCTCGGAGGTGCCGATCGGGCGGTCGTGACCGTCAATCGTACCCAGGTCCTGGGCGCCGCTCGGCTCAACTAATCTGGTGACCCAAGGACCCCCTCGTCTGCGGAAGGGCTGGTGCGGTTTCGCTGAACGAGGTTAACGCCTGGAATTGTCTGTGTCGCGTGCGGGACCCCGCGGGCTGCGAGCGTGGTGCTTCCTGAGGACGACGGTCAGGCTTCCTGAGCGGATCCGGAAGGCCTGGGCGCGGGAGATTCGCGAGCTCCCAAAAGTGCGCGTGCTTCAAGGACGGGGGCGACAGACCCGACTCGTATACCTTGTTGACCTCTAATTCGGCAGGGTTTTGTCGCGCACCAGCACACCCTGCTCGTAAAGCTTGCGAATCTCTTCGCTACTCACACCCGCCAGCTCCTTGAGTACGCGCTCGTTGTCCTCGCCCAAGAGCGACGCGTGCACGTTATCGCGATCCGGCCACGCCGAGAATTTGACCGGCACTGACGTGATCGCAACGCGGCCTAACTGGGGATCGTCCACCCATCGCACCGTCTTACGCTCATTCATATGCGGGTGATTTACGGCTTCGTTGACCGAGAGCACCGGAGCGCACGGCACCCGCTCCGCATCCAGCACGGCGATCGCTTCGTCGCGAGTAGCAAATCCCGACAACCACTTCTCGATTTCATCGCGCAACTCCAAGCGATTGTCGCGCCGTCCGCGCGCGGAATTGAATCGGGGATCTTCGCCGAGCTGGGGCATCTTCATCGCTTTGAGCAGTTGCGGCCACTGATGGGGGGTTACCGCGAGCAGAACGTACTGATTGTTGCGGTAGTGGAAAATTCCAGTGGTGCCCCCATCCGGATGGATCGAGCCGCTGCGCGAGGGACGGAACTTGTCGCCGCGCAGCGACACCAGAGGTACTCGTTTCTCGTGCATATGAAAGTAGGTGTCGACCAGCGAAGCGTCGAGATATTGCCCCTCTCCGGTCCTTTCGCGATGGAGCAGTGCGAAGCCGATTGCCATCGCCGCAGCCACTCCAGTCGAGATGTCTCCGATCGCCATGGTGGTCAGCGCCGGCGGACCTTCTTCCTCGCCGATACCGTCGGTGACTCCCGCGTATGCCTGCCCGATGAAATCGTAGCCCGGCTTGGAAGAGAGCCGCCCGGTCTGACCCGCCATCGAGATCGAGCACATGATGATCTTCGGATTAACTTTCTTGACCTCCTCGTAGGCGAACCCCATGCGTTCGATAACCCCGGGAGCGAAGTTTTCCACCACGACGTCGATCTTCGGAAGCATCGCCATCACCAGCTGCCGCGCGCGCGGATTCTTCATGTCGATCGCGAAGCTCAGTTTGCTGTGGTTATGCTGGAGATAATAGGTGCTGTGGCTGGTGCCCTTGAACTTGGGGTCGAGCGGCCTCAGGCCGTCGGCGCGGATTCGGTCGCCGTGAGGTGCCAGTTCCACCTTGATAACTTCCGCGCCCATCTCTGCCAGTAGCCGCGTGCAGGTGGGACCCGCAACGAACTGTGAGAAATCCAGAACTCGATACCCCTCAAGCATCCGCGGTGCACCTGCCATCTTGCTTCCCTCCATTGTCGACTCGGTCCAGAATCTGCTTCCAGCATAATAGAAAGGCCAGGGCCGCTGCGCCAGAATGCGAAATGGACTCGGCTGGCTGCGCAAACGAATAAGAAGAACGTCAGTGAGGAGAACGTGTCAGTTACCGAACATATCGCGAAGACATCCCGCCATACGACCTTCTACTTGGCGGACGGACCAGAGAACGGCCCCCTAATCATCTTTGTCCACGGATGGCCCGAATTGTCGATTAGCTGGCGCCATCAACTACCCGCTTTCGCCGCTCTCGGCTTTCGCGCGATCGCACCCGACATGCGTGGCTACGGCCGCTCATCCGTCTACCTTCGCGCCGCGGACTACGCGCAAGAGCATATCGTCCGCGACATGCTCGAGCTGATCGATTCGTTTGGCCGCAAGAGCGCGGTCTGGGTGGGCCACGATTGGGGCAGTCCGGTTGTCTGGAACCTCGCCAGTCACCATCCGGAACGATGCGATGCGGTGGCGAGCCTGTGCGTACCGTATCACGCAATCGAACTGGGGCTCGATCACGTCATTTCGCTAGTCGACCGAAAGATCTATCCGGAAAGCGAATATCCGGCAGGTCAGTGGGACTACATGCGTCACTATGAAGAAAATTTTGCTGAGGCGATCGCGCCCATGGACGCCAACGTCTACAAATTCCTAAAGCTCGCCTTTCGCAAGGGCAACCCGTCCGGCGAGGGAAAACCCGCCGTCACTGCGCTTGCACGGCGCAATCGCGGGCTGTTTGGTGGGACGGTCCCCGACGTGCCGCGCGACGGCGACGTAGTCAGCGAGGAAGACCTGAGCATCTACACGGCCGCTTTGGAGCGCAACGGCTTTTTTGGCCCTTCTTCCTGGTACCTGAACCACCCTGTCAACGCGGATTACTTCAAGAGCGTGTACAACGACGGCTACCTTGAGATGCCAGTGCTCTTTCTCAATGCCCAGTACGATTACGTCTGCGAATGTACTCATTCGCGCCTTCCGGAGCCCATGCGTAAATACTGTCGCAAACTGACCGAGTTGACGATTCGGAGCGGTCATTGGATGGCGCAGGAAAAGCCCCGCGAAGTAAATGCGGCGTTGGCCAAGTGGCTGGCGATAAGCGTTCCCTCCGCGTGGCCGTGCCCGAGCTGAGACCGCGAGGACAGAGGTCAAATCCTCTTAACGCAGCGGAAATGTCGCGTTGATGACCGCGCCGGCGTGGAGAGGCTAGGCTGACCCGCGAATTGTTGGCAATGATCGTTCATGCCGCCGCCAATTGACGCTGTCGCGCCAATCCGTCCACACTCGACGACCACGCGATCTTGCGATGCGCCGACGGTGCCGGAAGCTCCGCGCGATTCCGCCCGTGAATTCTTGCCGAAACCTCACAGCGCGGACCCTGCGCTTTACTTCGATCGCGAGCTGTCTTGGCTGGCGTTCAATCGCAGGGTCCTCGCCGAGGCGAGCAGGAGCGATTGGCCGCTCTTGGAGCGGGTGAAGTTCTTCGCGATCTTTTTTTCCAACCTTGATGAATTCTTCATGGTCCGCGTCTCGGCGCTGCATGAACAGCACGCCGCGCAGGAAATAAAGGAGGGAACAGGGGGCCTTACACCGGGTCAGCAATTGGCGGAGATCGGCGTCGAGGTCCGCAAGCTGTTCGCCGAGGCTACTGACCTGCTGGTCGAAACTCTGCTGCCCGAACTTGAGGCGAGCGGAATCCATATGCGTCGCTGGGAGGACCTCGACCCCGATGCGCGTCACCTTGCGCACGCCTATTTTCGTGAGACGGTCTTTCCGGTACTGACGCCACTGGTAGTTGATCCCGTCCACCCCTTCCCCTTTCTCTCTAACCTTTCGCTCTCTTTGGCAGTCGAAGTGCGCGATCCGGACACACAGGTAGCGCGTTTCGCGAGAGTCAAGGTCCCGGAGATCCTGCCGCGCTTCGTGTCGCTGGCCGGCCTTCGGCCTGATTCGCTCAACGACGGGCTTGGCAGCGAGTTCGAGTTCCTATCGCTTGAAGAGCTCATCCAGGCCAACCTTCAGGAACTCTTTCCGGGAATAGAGATACTCGACTGCCATCCCTTCCGCGTCACGCGCGATATGGATTTCGAGATCCTGGAAGAGGAGGCCAGCGATCTGCTCGCGCTCGTAAGTAAGGAACTCCGGCGGCGAAAATTTGGCTCGGTGGTGCGGCTCGAGTTGGCACCGGGGGTACCCGAAAGGGTACGCCGTTTGCTGATCGACAAGTTGCAAATTAACGATCGCGACGTCTACGACGTCTCGGGTCCGCTCGGTGCTTCGGCGTTCTTCGCGATCGCGCAGTTACCGCGCCCAGATCTGCGCGATCCGGTGCACACCCAGGCGACGCCCGCCCAGTTCGCGAACCGCTCCGAGATCTTTTCTACCATCGCACGCGGCGACGTTATGGTGCATCTGCCCTACGAGAGCTTCACGCCGGTGCTGGATTTTCTCGAACAAGCCTCCACAGATGCCAACGTGCTCGCGATCAAAATGACGCTATACCGCACCGGATCGAATCCCTCATTGATTCGCAGCCTGATCAAGGCGGCAGAAAACGGGAAGCAGGTTGCAGTCTGCGTCGAAATCAAGGCGCGCTTTGACGAAGAAAACAACATCGCGTGGGCGCAAGCCCTGGAAAGGGCAGGGGTCCACGTTTTCTATGGAGCACAGGGCCTCAAGACCCACGCCAAGGTTCTGCTGGTAGTGCGGCGCGAAGGCGGACGCATCGCGCGCTATGTGCATCTTTCGACCGGCAACTACAATGCCACCACTGCACGCCTCTATACCGACCTTGGTCTCTTCACCGCGGATTCCCAGATCGGAGAGGACGTGTCGGAGCTCTTCAATTCACTGTCGGGTTTTTCCCGCCATCACAAGTTTCACAAACTCGCTACCGGTGCGCAGCTGCTGCCGCGTACCGTGCTTACAAAAATTGAAGAACAGGCGCGGCGCGCCGAACAAGGCGAGCCCGCACGTATCTTCGCCAAGATGAACGCACTGGTCGATGTCAACGCGATCAACGCGCTCTATGCTGCTTCTCAGGCCGGAGTTCAAATTTACTTGGTGGTGCGCGGGATCTGCTGTCTGCGCCCGGGACTTGCCGGGGTTTCCGATAACATCCGTGTCTGCTCCATCGTGGGACGCTTCTTAGAGCACAACCGCGTTTTTGCGTTCGGACCCGAGGGCGATGAGGAATTTTACCTTTCCTCCGCCGATTGGATGCCGCGCAATTTCTACCATCGTGTCGAGGTCCTGTTTCCGGTGGCAGCTCGCTGTCTGCGTGACAAGATTCGCAACGAGATTCTCAAACCCGCTATCGAGGACAACTGCCGCGCGTACGACCTGGGCCCTGACGGCACGTATGTTCGGCGGACGACGCAACCGGGCGGACCTCTGGTTGATGCGCAAGCGGCCGTTCTCAATGCGTTCCCGGAGGCTATAGCGCCGCCCGCTCGCACTTGATCGAACGCCTACTTCAAGCGCGGCGGAGACCGAGGCCGGGTTACCTCGCGGTTCTTTCCCTTGGATCGCGGGTGATGTCCCGGCCCGCAACCGTGATGGTCCAAATCGCCGGCCACCCGCGCAGTTTCCGGCCGATACGTTTTTGCTGATTCTACCGTCGCCGTCGGTCTAAATTGGGCAGGTGACTTGAGCCTGCGCGGTCGCGCGCGTAGATTGTTACAAGATGATGAATGCTAGGTTTCCCCGTGATTGTGGATGGATCGTGTGGCGGCAGTTACTCCCTTACTAACTGAGTCCGAGGAATCAGTACCGGCGACCCAAGTTCGCCCGCAGCTCGAAAAGCTACTACGCGACCGGGTCCGCAAATGCGTCTCTCTGTTGCCCAAGGTCCTTGCCGAGGATGACCCGGAAGCGGTCCATGATTTGCGGGTATGGAGCAGACGCCTCCAGCAGGTCGTCGTCACACTCTTTCCCAGCCCGCGCCCTCTCGAAGCGCGAACCATTGTCCGAACGCTCCGACGCACACGGCGATCGCTCGGCGGCTGGCGCGATTGTCATGTTGTCATTGCGCTTTTGACGCGAAAGATCCGGGCCACGCGCAATCCCGCCCAAAAACAGGCTTGGGAAATGGCACTTGCGATGGCGCGCGCCAAACTGCAACGGCAGATGCGCCGGGCACGCCACAAAATTGCAAACCGGAAGATGTTCACCCTGGCGCAGCGCGTGCAGGGCCTGATCGAGTCTGGACCGATTGGCAGCGCGCCTGACGACGCCAATCCGTTTCGTGTCCTTGAGAACTCTGTCGGCGCGGCGTACTCCGAATGGCGCGAGGGTTTGGCGCGCGCCAAGTCCAGTGCGGACCCTTTCGAGATCCACGCGTTCCGCATTCAGACCAAGCGCCTTCGCTATCGTATCGAACTACTGCGCGATCTCGGATCTGCCACCGCCAAATCTGCGCTATTTTCGTTGCGAACGCTGCAGGACGAACTAGGTCGTTGGCATGATGGTCTCGCGTTTGCGCGAATGACCGCGGAAGCACTAGCCGATCCTGACTATCTGGTAGCACAGCCTGTCACCGCGGCCGCGATTCTACGGAAACTGGATCGCGAGAACGCGCGTTACCTCAGTCGAGTTCGTGTACTGCTGGGCCGGATTGATGAGCAGGCCGATGCGTCGCCGCTTCATTCGGCCGTCTCCGGATTTCGTGCTGATTCTTCACCTGAGACCGATGGAGTGGTCACCAGCGAGCTGGCCTTGGCCACGTCCAACCCTGTGCCGGAATCTTGATCATTGTCCGCGAGGAACCGCGCGGGACACCGGATTCCGCGGCCGTGCTCTCGCATCGCGAAGCGATCTCTAAATAGTTCACCGAGCGGGCCGGTCTCGAGCTCGCCCTTCACTTAGCCGGCGGCCGTTAGGCCGGTTCAAGCGGCGAGCTCGTGGAGCGAGTGCTCCTGGGTGCCCTCCAAAAGAAGGCGGCGCCGCGCTTAATCCGCGGTGAATTAAGATCGATGCGTGACTCCCATGTCGCGCGCCTGTGGTCTGAAGATTGAGCGATCGTTTCTGCTCACAAGCAATGAGGCGGTTCTCCAAGCTCTCTTTTGCCTAATCGCGCACTGCTGCCGGATCCTTGCGCATAAGCTTTAACTCCAACTCTTCCGCCCCTTCACATCGAAGACCAATTGATTGCGCTAGTCGTCCGCGTAGCTGGTGGCAGATGCTCCAGGGGGGACTCTCCGACTGCTCGGCGCCAGCCCGCGAACATCAATTCAAGGAGGACTGTTAGCGTGAAATCGTCTCGGCGAATTCTGAAACTGGCATCGGCCCTACTGGGCCTGATGCTGCTGGCTGCGGTCCCGTCATCGTCGCGCGCGGCAGGATGCCACCTCGGCAACGGAATCGAACACGTGGTCTATGTCGAGTTCGACAACGTACATTTCACACGCGACAATCCGAACGTGCCGTCGGACTTGGAGCAGATGCCCAATCTGCTGAACTTCATTAAACAAAACGGCACACTCGACGCGGGAGACCACACGGTTCTCATCTCGCACACGGCCAACGACATCCTGACCACCGAGATCGGTCTTTACTCGGACGACCACGGTATTTTCGTCGCCAACAACTTTGGGGTCTTTGGTCCAGGGAGCGGTTTGGCAAGCATCTTCTTGCCCTCGTCGTTCTTTTATTGGACCGACAAGGTCTCGGATATTACTCCGGCGACCGACGATAGCACTTTCGCCTTGACCACCCCGTCGGGCGACAACGTGCCGGCCCCTTGGGTACCGTTCGCGCGCGCAGGATGCGATGTAGGCGCCTTCTCAACTGCAAATATTGTTCTCGAACGCTCGCCGTTTGACGTGCAAAAGGTCTTCGGTGCCGGCAGCCCGCAGGCCAATGAAGACTCCGATCATCAGAACGCGGATTTCATTGGGGAGGCTATCCACTGCGCGCTCGGCAGCCGGTTTTGCAGTTCCGCCAACGGAGCACAAGACGACCTCCTGCCGTCCGAACCCGGTGGGTATAGCGGTTTCAAGGCTCTGTTCGGCGCGAAATATATCAACACAGCTTTCGGTGCACCCCTGAAAGACCTCGACGGCAACGTCTTGACGAACGTGGACAGCGGGCTGGTGGGGTTTACCGGCTTTGATCCGCTGGCAACACAAACCCTTGGCGTCGTCGCGACCATGCTGGAAAAGGGGATTCCAGTTGTCTTTACATACATCTCCGATGTTCACGACAACGAGGAAGGCCTCAGCCTCAGCTCCGAGTCGACGTTTGGTCCCGGCGAACAACCTTACGTCAAGCAGCTTGCGGACTATAACAGGGCCTTCGGGCAGTTCTTCGCGCGTCTGAACAGCGATGGCATCAACGCGACCAACACCCTGTTTATATTTACGCCCGACGAGGGCGACCACAACGTTGCCGCTGCTCCGACACCAGCAAATTGCGATGGAGCGAAAATTACCAACGGCGGTAGCACGGTCACGCCCGATGTATTTTGTACCTACGGAACCAATGGTGTAGGCGAAGTCGATATCAACCTTAACGGGCTGGTCGCCGCGGCCGGCGATTCAACCCAATTCGCGATTCACTTCGACGATGCGCCCACGGTCTATATTCCGGGTCAGCCGCCTTCTAACGATCCTGCAGTCCGGCAGCTCGAGCGCACGATGGCCTCGCTAAGCGCCAACAATCCGCATACCGGGCTCAGCGAAAGCCTGCTCGGCACCGGGATGGGTCCGGAGCTGCAGGGTGCGATGGTCGACGAGGCTGGACAAAAGCTGCTGCACATGAATACCAGCGCCGATCCTGCTCGATCACCGACTTTCATCTTCTTTGGAAACCCGAACTTCTTTTTTGAATCATTTGGCAGTTTGAGGCCAACCGTGTTTACCGGCGACTCCTGGAACCACGGCGATATTCAGCCAGAAATAGGGCGGACTTTTATCGGGATGGTGGGACCCGGGGTGAGCAACCTTGGTATCACGCAGCCCCAGGACTTCTTCACCGATCACGTCGACGTGCGGCCGACGCTGATGACCCTTACCGGGTTGACCGACGACTACTCGCATGATGGGCGTACGATCGTTGAGATGCTCAACTCTTCGGTGCTGCCCGCTTCGTTGGGGAACCACCGTGAGACCGCGCTGCTCCTGGGCCAAGCACTCAAGCAAATAGACGCACCGTTTGGTCCCTTGGCAATGGCGACCCTGAATGCTTCGACCGCCGGTATAACCAGCAACTCGACGAACGATTCCACTTACAACATGGTCGAGGGTGTGATCGAATCCTGGACCCAGCGACGCGACACCATCGCGACACAAATCAAAAGCCAACTCGAAGGAGCAGAATTCGGTGGGGTTCCGATCAACGAAAGCGAGGCGGCCTCGCTGATCCGGAGCGCGCACCTCCTCCTGGCTGAAGCGGAGGCGTTTAATAACTCGCTCTGAACCTGCGCTCGCCATTTTGAAAACGGG